>CAYTOQ010000051.1:0-17239 GCA_964439445.1 uncultured Clostridium sp.
ATAAAGTATATTGTATCATTTATAGCTAAGAATGTCACTTGTAATTACCTATATATCAACTAACTAATCAATCCTCGCTTCTTAAGAAGTCTTTTTTCAATCACAGAGAAAATGCATTTATCAATCACAATTCCCACAATGACAATCACAAGCATTACCAACATAACCTGATTGATATCCGCCAAATCTCTACCCATAATCAAGGTCTGTCCAAGACCGATGGAGGTAGTCATAACCTCTCCTGACATCAGCGCTCTCCAGGCAAAGGACCAGCCCTGCTTCAAGCCTGACACTAACTCCGGCAAGCTAGCTGGGAGAATAACATTCCAATACATCTGTCTTCTTCCCGCTCCCATCGTCTTTGCCGCTTTTACATAGATAGGATCAATGTTTTTAATGGCATTGTCTACCGAAATTGCAATACCAAATGCTGAACCCATCACCACTACGAACAAAATTGCCTGTGTGGAAAGACCAAACCACAAAATAGAAAATGGTACCCAGCACACACTAGGCAAAGTCTGAACACCCAGCACAATTGGCTTAAGATTTTTTTGTAAATACGAAAAATGGTTAATAAGCAATCCAAGGGCAATTCCGATTACCACCGCAATCGCATATCCTGCAAAACCACGAAGCAACGATTGTCCGGTTGCTTCCAACAAGGAACCATCACTACAAAGCTCCACCAATCGCTCTCCAACACCCAAAGGAGAAGGAAAAGAATAGGATTTAAACACCTCTAGCAAATCTACGAACAACCAATAAAATCCCTGCCACACGGCAATTAGTAAAACGATAAAAATAACAATACTCATTCCTTTTCCACCCCCTTAATATAATCTAATATCTCATGTCTCAAATCAACAAACTCAGGTGCATGAACATGTCTTGGACGCTCAAGGTTAATGTCTACAATTCGCAAATCCTTTCCCGGCGTCAGCACTACAACACGATCCCCAAGATACACTGCTTCCTCCACACTGTGAGTAACAAATAAAATCGTCTTTTTGGTCTCCATCCATATTCTTTGTAATTCCTCACGAAGACGATTGGAGGTCTGCTTATCCAAGGCAGAAAATGGCTCATCCATCAGTAACATTTTGGAGTCCATGGTTAGTGCTCTTGCAAGTGCCACACGCTGCTTCATACCTCCTGAAATCTGATGAATCGGATAATCCTTGTACTCTAATAAATTCACCATTTCCAGATAATGAAGTGCCTTTTCCTCCTGCTCCTCTTTTGAGCGTTTTGCCATCTTCAATCCAAACTTCACATTGTCTATCACATTTAGCCAAGGAAATAAGCCGTGCTCCTGAAACATAACTGTACGGTCTGCACCAGGTCCAGTGATTGGCTCACCATCCAAGATAATTTCCCCACTAGTTGGAGGAATGAGACCTGCCACAAGATTCAACAGGGTACTCTTTCCACATCCCGACGCACCAACCAGACAGACAAATTCTCCACTTTTAATATCCAAATCAATTTCATTTAAAGTAGCTTCCTCACTGTTATCAAAGTGTTTGCTAAGATTTTTTATCTCTAACGCCATATTACCCTCCATTCACTATTTCAATAGAAAATTGCGAAACCATATTCTACTCAACGAACAACTGCTCCTTCGTTGGCTCTTCTTCAATAAATTTCTGACTTGCACTGATAGTAGCAAATCCCATAATCGAGTCTTTATTCAAGGTAGTGTCCACCACAATTCGCTCAAATGCTTTCTTAATAATGCTATCACTCAGGGACTTTCCGGTTGCACTCTGAAGCTCTGCATTCATAATCTTCAAGGATTCTTCCTGTTCCTCTACAATCTTCACCGTTGCTGCCTCATGTGCTGTTAGAAATGCATCCACATACTCCGGATGCTCTTCCATGAATTCCTTTCTCACAACCACAACCGCAACATCATACTGCCCTTCCATATAGATTTCTTCGTAGTCAAGCAAAAGCTCTGCACCCTGTTCCTCCAAGGTTGCTCCCCATGGTTCTGGTACCAAGGCTGCATCAATATCACCGCGTTCCATCATATTGGCAACATCTGCATTTGCCACTGCTGTGATTGTTACATCTCCACCTTCTGTCACAGGCTTCAAGCCATTCTCCTCTAATAAATGAAGCAAGCATAAATGCTGTGTATTACCAATCTGTGGAATTGCAACTGTCTTTCCCGCTAAGTCCTTGACACTCTCAATTCCGGAATCTGCTCTCTTAACCATAACCGCACCACCCTTAGTTGCGCCGGTTAATATCACCACATCACCCTCAGACTTTGTGTTGGCACTAACCGCCGGCACGGGACCGATATATCCGATGTCAATATCCTCTGCAAACAAAGCTTCCACCTCCGCAGGTCCCGCGTTAAATGCAGTCCAGTTCACCGTAACCTCTTCCCCAAGCGCCTGCTCTAACGTCTGTTCTGATTTCATCACCAATGCCTGTGCATGGGTCACATTATTAAAATATCCAATATTAATTTCATTTTCACTCTCACTTCCACCGCAAGCTGTTAAGCTTAACATACCTACTGTCAACATTCCTGTTGCTATAATTTTTTTCCAATTCATTTTATCTGCCTCCATTTGTACGATTGCTTGATATCATCTTTTTAGATATATCTTTGATATCTCTTCTTCCATGTAGACCTAAGCTTGGTTCAGCCTTTTGTCTATACCAATAGTGTATTAGTATCTGTACCTTTACAAAATCTATTCTTTTGCAAACGTTTTCACTTGTATTTTTCTGTGCATTGTGGTATTTTTCAAAATATACAGATTTGTTTTGCTTTCAATACCGTTTTCGATTTGCAAACGTTTTCATTTACAAAGGAGTATTTTATGTCACTGAAAAAAATAGCTGAATTAGCCGGAACCTCTATATCCACTGTATCGAGAGTCTTAAATCACCCGGAACACCGCTGTAACGCGTCCGGTTTGTCTGAAAAGATATGGAGCATCGCTTCTGAACTGCAATATGTGCCGAACATCCAAGCAAGAGATTTGAGAATGGGAACTACAAATGAAACCACTCCGTTTGTGGTGGACATTTTCCTCACCCGTTTTGATTCTATGGAGCAGGACATATTTTTCAAAGAATTGTTTCAATATATAAAAGAGGATTTACTGAAGAATGGCTGTGTACTAGGAGAGATTTTACACGCTGTGGATATATTGAATCTAGATAACCAGACCGACTCAGATGCTTTGATTCCTTTTAAAACCAACACAGAAGCCAGTCATACCGGCGCACCTGTTATCTCGATCAAAGAAAACACCGGCTTGATTATTTTAGGGAAATGTCCATCCAAGCTTATCCCCATTTTGAAGAAACGCTATGTTTATATTGCGGGCATCGACCGCAATCCCACAGACTACGCTTATGATGAAGTCATCTGTAGTGGAACAACCGCAGCAGAAAAAGCGGTGAATCATTTAATTGAGTTGGGACATCGCAACATCGCTTATATTGGTGACTGTACCTACGAGGCGCGCTATATCGGTTATTATCAAACCTTGCTTCACCACAAGCTACCTCTTTCTCATACCAATGTACATCCCACCAAACAGACTACAGATGAGGGATATCAGACAATGTTATCGATTCTAAAACAAGAAGATCGACCAAGCGCCATCTTTTGTGCAAATGATAGCACCGCACTTGGTGTGCTAAGAGCTTTAAAAGAACACAGAAAAAAAGGGTATCTTCCATCCATCATATCCATTGATAACATAGAAGAATCCCAAAAAACTTCGCCGATGCTTACAACTATCGATATTCCCAAAAAGGAAATGAGCCATCTAGCGTTAACTTTATTGTTAGACAGAAAGAAAAAACATCACACTGAAAATGTGAGGTTAGAGCTTCCCTGTAGATTAATTGAGCGGGAGAGCTGTAATTATCTGTAGGGATTTTTGCCACCTTCGTCGTAAAATTTCTGTCTTCAACAACAGCTTATTCTTGGTCTCAGTTTTTACCGAATACATTTTTCAAAGTAATACGGCTACTTGGCATATGTCAGGCAGCCGTATTGTTACACTTAAAGTTTGAAATCACATCATTTAATCAAAACATTATCCGTGCCACAAATTCCTGTTCCTCACATTGTAGTACAAGTTCGAAACCATGCACATCAGCAATGTTTTTCACAATCGTTAAGCCGACTCCGGTTCCCCGCTCCTCATTACGGCTGTTGTCTCCCTTGATAAATGGTTTCCAAAGCTCCTCTGCGGAAACCTCAAGCGCTCCATCAATCCTGTTACGAACCTCATAGAAATCCTTTTCCAGCTTTATATGAATTATGGTGTCATTTGCTGCATATTTCATCGCATTCCCAATGAGATTTTCCAACGCCTGTGTCATACGCACTTTATCCGCCTCTATCACACGCTCCCCTTCTACAGATACCGTCAGATTTTTATCCGCGGTTAAGATTTCATATTTCTTTAGAATGTCCTGTGTCTCTGCTTTCAAATCCAGCGACTCCTTGTGTGGCATCCAATTGGTATTTTCCACCTTGGCAAGCTCTAAAATATTACCTACCATTTCGTTCATATATTGTACATGCTCCAGAATAATATCTGCATAGTAGTCCTTCTTTTCGGAATGCACATTGTTGCGAAGATTTTCTGCATAACCGGAAATGGCAGTCAGTGGTGTCTTCAAATCATGCGCCATAGCATTCGTGGTTTCTCTGCGATAGGTGTCAAGCTGATAGTGGTTGAGCCTTACCATGTAGGTGCGGTAAGCGAAAGCAATTGCTATGACAACTGCCAAAAGCAAAATACCAATATAAGAAGCAATGACCCATCCACCATAATTCTTCCAAAGATTAATATCTCCTGCCATTACTAACAAGTATTCTTTTCCGTCATCAAGCGTTACCAGTTCACTAAAAATAGTTTTCATACCCCAAAAGGTATAACTATCCTCCGAATATTCACCATTCCAGATAGTTTCAATCTCTTCAAAAGAGCCCCCATTTTTGACATACTCTTTTATCATCTCATAAGATACATCTTCATCCGATTCCACAAACCAAACCGGTCCTAGTATCCTATAGTTTTTGTCATTCTCCAAATCAACATATTGGTATCCTGTTGTATCTTTAGGAGTATAGTCATATTCTTTTACAATCTGTGTTTCACCATTTTCATCCATATTTAACAACTGTAACTTACCAGGAACAAAATATCCTCCTTTCACATACAAATTCTTCAATTCCAGCCACAGTGTAAAACCATCACCATCCGGATCATACTCCCTGTAATAATCATCAAACTCCAAAACTGCTTGTTCCATTTTCTCCCAATCACATTCAAGAACCCTACTTACTCTATCTTTCTCATCTGGATTTTCAATCAGTACTACATTGATAACACTCTCTTGTTCTACAAAAGGCTCTTTTGTAGCCTTATCATATAGACAGGCTTCATAGCCCATATCCTTCTTTATATTTAACTGCCACCGAACCAAAGATTTCCAACCGGATACTATTTCCTCCTGGGATGCATTTATCTCCATACATTCCCTATATGCGTTAGAAATAGAATCTCCCATTCCTTCACTCCATATAGTAAAATCTCTATACTCCACTTCACGACAATATCCCACTGCTACATAGGTTCCTATCATACAAACTAACATCGCCATACACAGGAAAACTGCCAGATACTTAGCAAATATCTTCTTAAAACTCGGCTTTGTCATTATGTATTTTCTTTGGTTCTTCTTTTTTCTGTTTTCTATCCATTTTTTCAGTCCTGTTCGTTTATACTCTTTCGACTTCTTTCCTTTCATCCTATCCCTCCAGTTTATATCCCTTTGTAATCACAGTCTTAATCTGTCCTCCGGCACTCCCAAGAGCCTTGCGAAGCTTCTTCACATGATTGTCCACCACGCGCTCATTTCCTTCAAAATCATAGCCCCACATTCTAGTCAGCAGCACTTCTCTTTCCACCACCCGGTTCCGGTTTTCCATTAGATATTTGAGAATTGCAAATTCCTTTGGTGGTAGTTCAATTTCTTTGTCATCCACTTTCACCTCAAAGGTTGCAGGATTTAAGGAAATCCCCCCACAAACAAGCTGCTTTGCTCCTACCATTCCCTTTGCACGTTTAACCATTGCACTGACCTTGGCAAATAGCTCCGCTAGAGAAAATGGTTTCACAATATAGTCATCACATCCCAAATCGTAACCGTATAAAATATCCTCTTCCCGTCCTCTGGCAGTTAGAAAAATGATGGGACAGATACTTTGCCTTCGAATCTCACGACAGATGGTAAATCCATCCGCTCCCGGCAACATGATATCGAGAAGTACGATGTCAAATTCCTGCTCGTATATCATTTCCATTCCTTCATCACCGTCTTTTGCAGAGTGTACAATAAATGCAGGCTCATTTTGTTCTGAAAAATAGTCCTCTATCATTTCCCGTATGTACTTGTCATCCTCCACCAACAATAAATGATATTCCATCCTTTTTCCTCCTTTCTAGGGATACTTTACGAAAGTCATGTGTCCTTTGTGTATCCTAAAAGAGACGGATGTTTCCAAAAGAAAAATCCATCTCTTTATGCCAGCCGCACTGCCACCTGTACCATCATCGTTTTTGTGTCATTGTGCATTTCACTATTCTCTTCCTCAGTAACCACCATTGCTGTAATCTCGCCCTCCATCAAATGCATCAGCTCGCGACAGATGTACAACCCAAGACCGCTTCCCGGCTTCTTTTCTACATTACTGCCACGGAAAAAGCTGTCAAAAATATGAGGAAGCTCCTTGTCCTCTAGTTGACATCCCGTATTCGAAATCCGGATAAGATACTCTTCCTCTTCCCGCTGCATCTCCATCCAGATACGCTTTCCATCTCCATACTTAATTGCATTCTCGACAACGTTCTGCAATACCTCCACCAGTCGGTCTGCATCGCCACGAACTAAGCAATTTGCATACTCTGACATTTCAAATGTAATCTGATTAAGCTGCATTTTATCTTGATAATACTCCCGAACTTGCTCTAGCACATCCTTCATATAGAACTCATCATTATTTACGTCAAAATGCAAAAAGTCCTCATTGGAGGCTCGGACAATCTCAGAAATATAACGCTCTATCTCATCTACCTTTTCATTAATATTACCTGCAATCTCTAGCTTCTTTTCCTCATCCTTGTAAAGGTTACGACTCAAAGCTTTTGCATAGAGCTTAATTGCACTAAGTGGTGTTTTGATATCATGGGAAAGGGATAGCAACAGCATTTTCTTTTCCCGCTGCAATTCTAATTCCTTCGCTCTGTTCTCCTCTAAATTTTCACGAAGCAAATCCATACCCCAGACAAAGCGACCAAAGAATTTATCTTTATTCTCTTGTAGCGGAACTGCCAGATTACCCTTAGACAATTCAAATGGAACCTCTGACAATCGGTTAAACGGTTTCAAAATCCTGTTGCGCACATAAAACCAAAATGCGAGAACACAGATAAATAGCAAAGCGGACAACACGTTATAAACCAAGATAATCTGCCGATTGTCTCCTGTATTTGCATCATACTCCACATAGTAATAATAATTATCTGTGGTTATAATCTTATAATCACCGCCGCTGCCTCCAAAATCTGTAGTCACAAATTCTGACAACTCGCTCGCTGTCGCATCCTTAGACATATAATATAAGCCAACAATCCCCTCATACTCTTCTCCGGTAGCAGCCTCAAATTGTTTCAAATTCATTGGAGGCTCCTCATTTTCTTCCTCATAGGTTACCAATGCTTTCTCTATTCGATTCATGGATACTTTGTCTATTCTTCCTTCTTCCCGAAATGTTGTCTTAGCAAGGTAGATGTTACCAACACATAGCACAATTCCAAAGAAAATGAGAAAGAAAAACAAAAGCTGGTTCATTTTTCTCATCTTGTAGATTGCTCCCTCTTATAGAAATTCCCCGCCGATATACTTCGATGGGGAATATCTCATTTTTTCTATTCGTATCGATACCCCACACCCCATACAGTCTGGATGCGTTCTGGCTTCTTGGGGTCTTTTTCAATCTTTTCTCTCAGCCACTTCATATGTACCGTTAAGGTCTGTGGTTCGCTCTCACTGTCAAAGCCCCATATTTTGTTAAACAACTCTTCTTTCGGAAGAACCTTTCCCTTGTTCTCTAGCATATAGATTAACAAGTCCAGTTCCTTGGAGGTGGTGGTTACTTCACTTCCATCCACATATAATCGTCTGCCAATCTTGTCTAAGCGGATATTCCCATCCACAATCTCATCGCTGGAATATCTGCGTTTGAAAATGCCACTAATCTTAGCAAGTAAAATGTCAATATCATAGGGCTTTTCTATATAATCATCCGCCCCAAGCATGAGACCATTTAGCTTATCTTCTTTTGCATCCTTGGCACTGACAATAATAATCGGTGTGTTGGAATTTTCCCGAATCTTGCTACACACTGCAAAACCATCCATACCAGGCAGCATAATATCAAGAACCACTAGCTTGGCTCCTTCCTCCTCATATACCTGCAATGCTTCCTCACCAGACAAGGCAAGATATGCATCATACCCTTCCGCTTCTAAGAAATCCGAGAGCAGACCTCCGATTTCTTCATTGTCTTCTACAATCAAAATATCCATCGTTTTACCTCTTTTTGTTCTTCTACCATCCCATCTCGCTAAGCCAGTTGTTCACCTTGCGTTCTCGATCCTTCTTTCCGCCTTCTGACGAGCTTACACTGTCCTTCTCAAGCTTCAACTCTCCCTTAATATTACCATCTACTATGTATAGAATTCTACTACAATTTGCAGCAACCTTCATATCATGAGTTACTAACATGATGGTGGTTCCTTCTGCGTTAATGCGGTTAAGCATTTCCATAACCTCATCCGAAGAACTACGGTTCAACGCACCGGTTGGCTCATCGGCAAACAGTATCTCAGGCTTGTTCATAAGACTTCTACAAATGCAGGCTCTCTGGAGCTGTCCACCAGACACCTCTGTGATGTCATTTTCTGCAACATCACTAATCTCAAGCTTTCTCATCAACTCTTTACAATACTCGTTGATTTCCTCTTTGCTACGACCACCTTTATTCGTCTGATAAGCTGGTAGCAAAATGTTATCCATAACAGACAAATTCTTTAACATATGCATCTGCTGGAAGATAAATCCCATGTCATTCAATCGAACCTTCGCAAGCTCACTCTCACTCAAATCTGTAATCTTCCTGTCCGCCAATGTTACCTCTCCGGCAGTTGGTCTGTCCATTCCAGACACACTGTATAGAAGGGTTGACTTTCCGGAACCGGAAGGCCCCATAATGGCTACCATTTCACCCTCTTCTATATTAAAATTCACATTCTTTAACACGTTGTTCTGTCTCTTGTTTGTAATATATGTCTTGCACAAATCCTTAACCTGTAATGCGTTTGCCATGATTCTTACCTCCTATTATTTTTCTTACTATCTCACATGCTCTCTATCTAGTTTTCTAAAACTTTTATTTACTAATTCTCTTTTTTCTTGAAGCGAATTTGATGTACGAAACTGACCTACATATATACTGGGTTATGTGATTTTACCAATATCCGTAAGTGGGTACATCTGAGTCCGTCGGTACTTGGGTTGCGTTTTTTGCAACCCTATGTACCGCTACGCACTCGGAGTAGCGAGAGCGTGCCCACGATGGATTGGTAAAATCACATACCCTTCTATTCTTTATTCAGTTTCGCGCTCATTACTCTGCATCCCTCATGCTATCCACAGTAACCTTCTTCACCTGCAACATGGTAATCACACAAGCTACCACTGTCGCCGTCCAGATTACCACTGGATACATCACGTAAATCTCTAATGGGTTAATCACAAACTCAATCTTTGATGCACCCATGAATTTGAACACCTCACCAGAGGTCAACTGTGTAAATGGTGTTCCTGTCACCGTTCCAAGTAACACGCCGACGAATAATACGAGTACCATTCTCTTTGTCTGCCAGCTCATGATGGAACCATTGGAAAATCCAATTGCCTTTAGCATTCCCATTTCGCCCTGTTCGCGGATTAGGAACATTTTCTGCATCAGCACCATGACTAAAATATTGATGATAATAACAAGGGTCATAATCAAAGTTTTCAACGGCTTCAACATATCGGAAATTCCACCAATCATGTCATCGATGAATTCCTTTGTCGTCTCAATTTTTGCGTCTGGCATTTCTTTTTCCACTTTATCTATAATGGTAGAAATCTCTTCCTTGGACATATTACCCTTTAATACTACCTGTATACCAAAGGCTCCAGAAACTGCCGCAAAATCCACATCTGCTTCTTCCGTAAACCGGACACCTTCACCCATATTGTTCATGCTCTGATAAAGAGCGGTCACAACGAATGGTCTCTCCTCGCCATACATATTGATATAAACCGTATCTCCAATCTGCGCATCAATCTTTTCTGCCACCATATGGGTAATGGCAATCTCATTTTCTTCCTTCGGTGCCACTCCCTCATCGTACATATACGCTTCCGTATCCGAGCCAAGACCCAATAATGCCATGGAGTTATAAGACAAATCGCCTTTGCTGATTTTGTATTTTAGTATCACCTCTGTAAACGTATGGTCGACATCCACATTGATATCCTCTAACCGTTCCTTCAACTCATCCAGATAGTCTTCATAAACCTGTCTATCTGCCGTCGCCACATTTTCTTCCACACGACTTTGTTCTGAAAGGAAAAAATCACAGGGTGCAAGTCCAAACCAGGCTGCCACCTTTTCCGATTGTAAGGTGTTGATGGTATTGGCTGGCATTACCACAAGCCACACACCAATCATTCCAGTCATTATCAGTACCATATATTTTTTTAACTCACAAAGCACATCATTTATCGCCATAAATGTGGTCGGACAAAGCTTCGTCTTACCCATACTAAGAATACTCTTCTTTTCGAAACGCTCACCATTGTTGCCACTTCTTATGGCATCCATCGGTGTCACCTTCTTAATGCGTCCGGTGCTAAGATAAGCAAACCACACAATCACCAAAACCACCGCTACACTGACAATTCCTGCAGTCAGGTAACTGTTATCCTCCGTCTCTACCACAATATTCTTAACTACATTGGAAACAAGCAAATCCGTAAATGGAATGCTAACAAAAAATCCAATGACTGCACCAATAATGGAAATCACCAAATACTTTACAACGTACAAGGAACGGATGGATTTGTCTGGCATACCGATTGCCTTCATAATACCGATTTCCTTGTAGTCTTCATTGACCGTAAAGAGAATGGTAAACCGAAGCATAATGGCTGAAATCAGGATGAGACAGATACTTACCGCCAGCAAAATACCTGCCACAATCATATCCATAATGTAAGTGGTGCGAATAATATCCATACCACCATTGAACAAAACATAAAATCCCTGGTCCACATATTCCTGATAAAATGCATCCACATCCTCCGTGTAGACACCATACATTTTCTGAGATACAAACTCACCGTGTTCAATTAGCTCCTCATAATCCTTTTGGCTAATCAACACACGATTCCATCCCATCATGTCTCCACCTAGGATTACATCCTTTATCGTTCCCTTCACCGTGAACTTCTTCTTGTAATCTCCGGATTTGATGTAAATGCTATCCCCAACCTGAAAGGTTTCACTTAACATTTTCTTTGGAACATACATCTGCCCCGTTTCAATATCCGTCAAGAGCTGGTTATCTACATCAAAGTAGTTTTGCTGGTCACTCTGAATGCTGAACACTGTAAGGGTATTATCAATCTCCAATTTGGAATCTCCAACATCCTCAAGCTGTTCCTCCAAAAGCATCAATCCATCATCCACCTCGTAATGGTCAATGTATTCGCTCTCTTCTAAAAATTCCTCAATTCTTAAATCATTGTCTGTCGGCTCTCCATTGATTCCACTCATAGTATTAATGAGATAATCACATACTCCAGACACCTCAAAATAGTGGTCTAGCCCTGTTGTGATAATCTTCATATTGTTGACACTTGCCGCAATAAATGTGGTCGCAAGCATAACAAAAATCAGCAGAATGAAATTCATGGATTTCTTACGTCTCAAGTCTTTTTTCAAAATCTTTGCGTTCATGATGTGCTCCTTTCTTCTCTTTCTGCTGATAGAATACAATGGAAATTATTAAATAATCCTTAAATGATTTTTGTTCCTTCATTTTAACAATTATTTTAACAAATTCATATAGTTTTGCCATACTGCGGCAAACATATCTGCTATAATGTATTTATGATAATAATTAACATATTTAGAAATCTGAAAGTAGGTGTTTATTATGTTTTTCTTTGTATATGATGATGAGACTGGTAAGACAGTTCCTGTACCAGTGGAAGAAAAAGATATCGAAAATCAAGAGGAACTAGACTTTATTTATGATGACGCTGTTCGTAAGGTATGGCACGTACAACAGGAAGAGTGGTATTTCTCTATTGTGGATGTGTGTCAGGTACTAACGGATAGTGCTGATGGTAGAAAATATTGGAATAAGTTAAAACAAAGACTTATTGCTGAAGGAAATGAGTCGGTGACAAATTGTCACCAACTGAAAATGCCATCTCGCAAAGATGGAAAAAGCTACAAAACCGACTGCGCCAACACCGAACAGCTTCTACGTATCATCCAATCCATTCCATCCAAGAAAGCAGAACCATTCAAACAGTGGCTTGCATCAGTTGGCAAAGAGCGTTTAGATGAACTAGCAGACCCAGAACTAGCCATCCAGCGTGGAGTTGCTTATTACCAATCAAAGGGATATTCAGATGCATGGATTACACAGCGCTTACGTACTATTGAGATGCGCAAAGAACTTACAGACGAATGGAAACGTGCTGGTATCTCCAACAACAAAGATTATGCCTCACTAACAAATATCCTTACACAAACCTGGTCTGGTAAGACAGTTCAACAATACAAGCAATTAAAAGGATTACACAAAGAAAATCTACGTGATAATATGACTAATACTGAACTAGTATTAAACCAGCTTGCAGAAGTATCAGCAACAGAGTTAGCCAAGAACAATAATCCCAAAGGCTATAATGAAACCCAGAAAGTTACAATTCAAGGTGGAGAAATCGCACGTGGTGCAAGAGAAGCACTCGAAAAACAGTTAGGTCGGAGTGTTTTGTCACCTCTGAATGCAAATACCCCTAATCTATTAGATGATAAAAAATCCTAACAGCTAAGCCCCTTTAATTAGACTTTCCTGCCTAATCAAAGGGGCTCCTTTATTCTTAAAGTAGGTTTTATACTTCTTAACCATCTTCTTAGGAACCTTAATTGTCAGCTTCTTGTTTGTTCCATTTAACGCATTCTTGCCAACCTCTACAACTCCTTCTCATAACAAAACCAATGATGCTCATACAAATCACAGTCCCCACAATGGTTAAACTCTAGCTTTGCATAGGACCGCATTGCTCTCTCGTTTCCCGGACTCACTAGAAAGTGTACCCCTTTACAACCTCTGTTTTTAAGCTCTTCCATCGCACCCAAAAGTAGCTTTCTCGCCACGCTCTGGTTCTGATAACTTTCTTTCACCACCAAGCGAGCTAATTCTCTTGCTGGTTGCAATTCCCTTGACCAACAATTTAACGCTTCCACCTCTTTATCATCATCCACTGAGATGGCTCCTACAATTTCTCCATCTTCCGTCTTCATACAGAACAAATCTCCTCGTTCAAAATCTCCTCGGGTGATTTCTGCATTTGGATACTCTAACGACCAAGTGCAGCCATCGGTTCCGATAGCTGCACGATAGAGTGCTTTTATTTCATTGATATCTTTTTCTGTTGCTTTTTGAAATTTCATAATCTACCTTTCAACCTATACAACATTCTCTGCCACAAGCTCATAGCAATTCATCATTTATGCCAACGCTACAAACTCTCCTAGTATGCGGTTCCTTGCAAGTATGGCTCCGGATCCACCGCAGAACCACCTATACGAATTTCAAAATGAAGATGTGGCCCTGTACTACGTCCTGTGTTACCTGAAAGAGCAATGGTTTCTCCTTGGTCCACATACTGACCAACACTGACAAGACACTCATTCAAATGTCCATACACAGTAACCACTCCATCCCCATGATCAATCATAACACAATTACCATATCCGCCAACCCAGCCGGCAACGGTAACCTGTCCACCACGGGATGCTCGAACCGTCGTTCCAATCGGAACGCCAACGTCTGTACCTGCGTGAAGTCTGCCCCAACGATATCCATAACGGGAAGTAATATTCCAATTCGTGCATGGATACATATAGGTTGGTCTTGACTTTGTTCCACGTCTCACCACCTGTGCCACTGCAGCCACCTGAACCGTCTCCTGAAGCTGCTCTCTGTCATATTCCGTCTCGCCCTTATAGGTTACCAAATCTGTAACCGTATGCGTTCCTGATTGACCCTCTTGAATCACCTCGGATTCACCAATATACATCTCGCTGTCATCCTCATATACAACATCTGCGAAATAGTCTTCCTTATAGGTTTCCTGCTTTTGCACCAAAATCTGAACTGCCGCAGAAGGAACCGAAACCGTCAAACGGTCATCGTAATAAATGTTATCATCCGACTCAATTCCAGGATTCAAAGCTTTTACATCTTCTACTGACATATCATATTTTGCTGCAATGCCAGACAAACTATCACCAGGCTGAACCACATAGATGCTTGGTTCTGCATTTTCTGCTGTAAGCTCTTCATATGCTACATCTTTTGGAGTAATCTGGTCCTTTCCCACATAGGTTTTCATCACCTGTATCTTTTCGGAAAATCCAATATACTTCACACCATCATTTACTGACTGTGCTGCCACATCTGCATCCACCGGCTCTGCTGCTTGCTCGGTCGCATCACCCGAACCCGTCGTTGATTCTTCTTGTACGTCGGCCTCCTGCTTGTCCTTTACTGCCACTTCATACATCATAACATTACGATTTTGTGGCAAGGAAAGTGTAACCTGAAATGCATCCTCAACGTCATACTGTCCCTGCGCCTGTTCCAAAACAGAAACCACATCCGACATACTACCAACCGTTACCGTATAATCATCAATTCTCATAGAGTACGCTATACTCTTTTGAGACGTATCATTTTTTTCAAGGCTCTTTGTAATAGCAGCTTCTAGTTTTTCATTTCGCAGCAGGCGTAAGCCTTCTATTGCCTTTTGGTCCTTTTCCTTATCAACCACTTCATAGCTTACGTCCACATCCAACAGACGAACACCATCCTTGTTGTATGCAAGTCTCGCAGCCTTATAAGCCTGCCTCGCAGCCGCTTCATCCTTTGCCAAAGCTACCACTTCTCCATTTATAATAACCTTCGTTTTGGGTCCAAATGCAAAATCGCTAATGGCTGAAACAATCGGATTATTCTCAACATCCTCACTCTTCAATTCTAACAACGCTCCCGTAGTAGGTGCCACCAACACTGCAATCGCTGCACCAATCAACGCCGCTTTATACCAATTCCACTGGGCTTTAACCTTCCAATCTATCTTCTTCACAATCTTCCTCTTTTCTCTGAATTACCCAATAACCTCTATTTCTTCCTCACCGAATATCCAAAGGTTCCTAGCTTCTCTCCCAACTCATAATATTGACCATGAGAATACGCTAACAAATCTGCATCATTTAAATGAAACGCTCCCTTTTCATCCATATACTCGTCCGAAATCTGCACATTTACTACCTCGGCAACAAACATATCGTGACTTCCAAGCTCTAGCACCTGCTTTACCTTGCACTCGATGTTCACCGGACTTTCCATAATAATAGGAACATTTACACTCTTTGCTTCACCCTTTGTAAGGTTCATTGCCACAAACTTGTCCTCATCCCGACCACTCTTTACACCGCAATAATCGGTTGCTTTTACCAAATCCTTGGTTGTAAGATTCACAACAAATTCTCCCGTTTCCATAATCATTGGATGAGAATATCTCTCCTTTCGAACCGAAATGGATAACATTGCCGGGTCAGAGCAAATGGTTCCTGCCCATGCCACAGTTAGCACATTGTCATTTCCCGCTTTATCTCTACAAGTCACCAATACCGCTGGCACTGGATATAACATATTTCCTGGTTTCCAAGACTGCTTTGCCATAATTATTCTCCTCTATCTGTCATATAGACAATTTCAAAAATATTAGCTGTTGTCCTTTTCGCAAATATCACGTACCGCTTTCTTTACAAACAACCACCATTATATAACGATTTCCCTTTGTTGACAATATTTCTCCGCATCAAAAAAAACAACAAAACGTCAATTCAAAAGACATCTAACAAAAACGTCTTGCATATTAAAAAGAATCGTAGTATTATCAAAAACAAGACGACGTAGTTTTCATTACTACGTTATGAATTTTCAGAAACTTTCTGTGTATATTATTAATGATGAAATATAAATATATTAATATAGCTTAAGGAAACTAATTTTGGTTTATAAGAGGAAAGGTTGTGACAATATGAATACATTAATATCAAAGTTGAAGGACCCAGGCAGCGCAATTACACACTTTATTGGGATGGTCATTGCAATTCTTGCAATTGCCCCACTGCTTATTAAGGCTTCCCGTGGGCAAAATAGCAATCACTTAGGTGCATTTGCAATATTTATTCTGAGTATGGTTGCCTTATATGGTGCTAGCACCATTTATCATACCTTCGATGTTTCTGAAAAAATTAATACACTGTTGCGAAAGATTGACCACGCCATGATATTTTTCATGATTGCTGGCTCTTACACTCCAATCTGTCTAATTGCACTTCCAAAAAATGTCGGAATTCCACTTTTAACTACAGTATGGATTATCACTATTGTCGGAACTCTATTTAAGATTTTTTGGATTACCTGTCCGCGCTGGGTATCCTCTGCTATGTATATTGGCATGGGCTGGCTCTCTGTGGTAGCCATTCTGCCAATCATCAAAAGTCTTCCCTTTAGCGCATTTTTGTGGCTTTTAGTGGGGGGTATCATTTACACCATCGGGGGTGTTATCTATGCGTTAAAGCTTCCTATTTTCAAGAAGCTGAACTGGAAGAATTTTGGTAATCACGAACTGTTCCACTGCTTTGTTATGCTTGGAAGTATGTGTCACTTTGTGCTGGTGTATCATTATTTGGCATAATTCTCTAAAACCTCTCAGATTTAATATTATTACTAAAATTAAACTCATAATCTAAATA
>CAYTOQ010000052.1:0-17006 GCA_964439445.1 uncultured Clostridium sp.
ACACATCTGACAACTTTCCACAACCTCTGTAACCCTTGTAAAATCGGGCTTTTCTTGAATCTCTCGTTTCCGTAAGATTATCTCTTGCTGAACTGAGGCGCTCTTCTCGCTGCCTTCAAACCTGGCTTCTTTCTTTCCTTCATACGTGAATCACGAGTAAGGAAACCAGCCTTCTTCAATGCTGGACGGTTATCAGCATCTGCCTCTAATAATGCTCTTGAAATACCATGACGGATTGCACCAGCCTGACCTGTAAATCCACCACCACGAACGTTAACAAGTACATCGTACTTACCTTCGTTACCTGTAGCTACAAATGGCTGATTAACAATTAACTTCAATGTCTCTAATCCGAAGTAATCATCCATATCCTTCTTGTTAATAGTAACTTTACCTGTACCAGGCATCAAATATACTCTAGCAACACTGCTTTTTCTTCTACCAGTTCCGTAAAATTTTGTTGTATTAGCCACTGCTTTGTCCTCCTTAATTAATACTTAATCTCTAACTCTTTCGGCTGCTGTGCCTGATGATTGTGTTCTGGACCAGCATATACATGAAGCTTTGTCATCATCTCACGTCCCAAAGGTCCCTTTGGAAGCATACCCTTAACTGCCTTCTCGATAACTGCTTCTGGCTTCTTAGCTAACATTTCCTTTAAAGTGGTCTCTTTCATACCACCTACCCAGCCTGAGTGCTGGTAATAAACCTTCTGATCCAACTTCTTACCTGTTACAGCAATCTTGTCAGCGTTAACGATGATTACATAATCACCTGTATCAATATGTGGAGTGAAAGTTGGTTTCTTCTTTCCTCTCAAAATGCTTGCAACTTCTGATGCTAAACGTCCTAATGTATGTCCTGTAGCGTCAACTACATACCACTCTCTGTTGATTGTTGATGGGCTTGCCATATAACTCTTCATGGTATTCCTCCTTAAAATATTCCAATAAATTTCTGTCTTATGTACGCGCATTCCTTCGTGTCGAAATGTCCGAAACAACACGTTCTATTCACGTACCCTTTGACGTATTCTATATCGCTTTTCAGCCAAGTGGAAAGTGCTGAAATTCATGCGAATGCTAAACTCGCGACACCGGGGCTATTGGCATCAGCGCAGTCTTCACCTATCGTCACAATTAGGTATTATATTATAAATGAACCCTTGTGTCAACGCATTTTTCTTGAAAAAAACGACATTTTTCCGAAGTTATCAACAAAGCACAATATGTGATAAAAACTTATCAACATATTGTGCCTTATTAACACCTCTCGTATATATCGCTCCTAATTATAGGTTGCTACAATACCTATTGTTTAATCTTAAACTTAACCGTTAAGGTCTTCTTCACTTTACCTTTACCCTTAATTGTAATGGTCGCCGTACCTGGTTTGTTATTGTTCTTATAAGTAACCTTATAATATTTCTTATTCAAACCCTTGATTTTAATCTTTGGCTTAATGGCTTTTCCTTTATACTTGTAGCTCTTCTTAATATCAATATAGTATGCGCGGATATCATCTGAAGACTTAATCGTTGCATCCTTATAGGTATCATACGCACCCTTCTTGTTACCAGAGAATGTGTTCTTCTTTAACGTAACAGTAGAGCCTTGTGTTCGAATTCCGTACAGCTTATTACCTTTAATCTTATTATTCTTAATAACCGCCGTACTTCCGTTCCATACACAGATACCGTTAGACTTCGCCTTTTGGAATGTATTTTGCTGGATTGTAAAGTTACTTCCATTGGATATCGTAACTACATTTTTTGCACGTAGCTTGCTACTATTCTTAATGGTTGGATTATAGTTCTTTCCATTGGTTACTGTATTATTCTTCAAAGTACCCTGTGAACCACTTGCATACAAGAAAGTAGTACAATTATTCGCTGTGTTGTTTTCAATGTTTACATTTTTGAAATTAACCAAATTCACACACGCATTGGCAATATTTGAAAATGTATTATTCTCAATACGGATATTGGTAGATGCTTGACTTCCTTGTGTATGTGTACCAATGCCCGCCATATAGTCATGAATATTACAGTTACGGATTGTAATCGTATCACATGGCGTTCCGTCATGTGGCTTCATCTTCGGTGTACTTACACTCGAACAATAATCTAACTGAATCGCTTCCTTATCCTCATCATATCCTGTATAAGAAGAGTCTTCACAAATCCGATAACCATATATTTCTACATTTTCGATTAATGCATTTTTTACACCGGCCAGCTCAATTACATGTGCACCACTACAATCAATAATCTTTGTATTGGTAATCGTGATATTTTGTGCATGTCCAAAGTAGAACAAATTTGCATCTGTATTCAATTCCGACTTCTGGCCGCTTGCCTGTCCATTCCAGAGACCACCCGTAATATTAATGTTTTGTACCTGATTATATCCACCTACACTCTCATTTACCTTAGTGCATAGTATGGTATTTCCCGGTTTGCTCTTCTGGCGTCTCACTTCTGCATTGTCGCTTAACACAATATTCGTGTCAGAGTAAACCGTAAGCGTATCACTCAAGTAGTACACACCATCCGGAATTGTAACTGTAATTACCTCCGGAATCAAATCTGCATATTTCAAAACCTTATTAATTGCTGCGTTATCCGTCTTTGTATCTGTTCCATCCGCACCCAATTCTGCCACATTAAATGTTGTCTGATATACCTTAAAGTTAAAGGTTGCTGTGATTGCAGCATTTTCTTCTGAATATACTGTGATTACCACATCACCTATGCTCTTTGCTGTAATAATAACATTACCCTTATCATCTACCTTAACAGTTGCTACATCATCATCTGTACTTGTAGCCTTTACCTTCTTGTTATAGGCATTTGCAGGAGAAATCACTGGTTCTAAGGTATAAGTTTCACCAATCTTCTTTGTTACACTGGTTACTCCACCCTTCAATTCAATCTTTTCTACCGGAATTGGGGTAACGGTAATGAGGCATGTTTCATTAAATATCTCTGTAACATCTTGCCCATCCAATCGATATTGTGTCGAATACTGTACCCTAACGGTAGTACTAACCGGATAGCTACTCTGCTCCAATGCAGTAACCTTTCCATTTTCTACCTTCGCAATGTTCTCGTCATCTGATGTGATTGTCAACTCAGAAAGATCAATTGGTACTAGCTTGCCAGAAGCATATTTCAATTGTACCGTCAAATCAACGCTTTCCTCTGCCTTCAAAGAAATAGAGGCAGCACTTACAAAGTTGTTAATGACAATTCCTTCAGGAATATCAACTACATTTACGCGAACCACCAACTCTGCAGAATTTCCATTACCGTCATTCCAACTAATTGTGATATTGACCGTCGTTGACTCTTCTACTGCCATTGCCGTAATCAAACCAGTCTCCGATACTGTTGCAACCTTTTCATCAGAAGACGAATAGGTAAATGCAGCATTTGCCACAACCGACTCACCATTTTTCAATTTTGGTTGTAACTGTACAGTTGCGTTTGCCACTATATCCTTCAATGTAGTCACTTCATTTGTACCATCCATTAATACGATGGAATAATCCGACTCATTGCCCTCACCTGTAGTTTCATTTGCAAGCGTATTTTCTACCACACAAGCCTCCGGAACTTCTGTTGCCGATACAACATTTGCACCAATGGGACTCCCCAAAGAAACACATAAGCTCATAATAAGTACAAAACTCATGATTCTAGCTCTTAATACTTTCATATTATTCATCCTTTCCTCTTTCCTAATATGTAAATTTATAATATCGCATCTTCCCACACAAAGATTACGTTATTTTTATGCAATTCAATATTATATTTTTCTTTTGTGAAAAACACAAGAAAATATTTCTGACCAAATACACTCCTACGAAATATCCTCGCACCAGCTTCAAGTATTATCCTTTACAAATATTCCACCTCAACCAAAGTCAGACCGCACGCCGCAGCCTTATGTCCTGCCCTTGTTCTATCTTTTGCCTCAAGAATATTATGCACCTCTTCCGGTGGAATCATTCCCATTCCAACCTTTAACAAAGAACCCACAATAATCCGAACCATATTATATAAGAACCCATTTCCATTAATTCGAATACGTACCATATTTCCTTCTCGAATCACTTTAATGTAATAAATGGTCCGGACTGTATTTTCCACTTCCTCCTTTGGTGTACAAAAGCTTTTAAAATCATGCTCACCTATCAAGTAATTAGCAGCCTTCTGCATTTTTTCCTCATCTAAATGATAATACACAAAATGAGAATACAAACGTGCCATTGGGTCTGGAAACTGCGCATTGTAGATTTTATATTCATAAGTTTTTCTTGTATCACAATAGCGCGGGTGAAAATCTGCTGCCACCTCTTCCGACTTTTGAATACGGATATCATCCGGCAAAAGATTATTAATTGCATAACTAATCTTATCTGGTGGCATAGTAACATTAGCATCAAACACCGCCACATTTCCCATAGCATGCACGCCAGAGTCTGTACGACTCGCACCGATTACTGCAATGTCTTCCCGAAAGAACTTGCTGAGTGTTTTGTTCAACACTTCCTCCACTGTAATTCCATTTTTTTGTATCTGCCACCCGCAATAGTTGGTTCCATCGTAGGCCACCGTCAATTTAATTCGTTTCATACACTACTCTCCATATTTCCTAATCGGTTCAAACTCTTATATATTGGTTCCTTTTATTTCTTTGTTATGAACAATATTTTTATTTTCTACTTTTTTGTGCGACATATATTCCAGAAGAAATACATACCAATGCAATAATTTCCTTCCCGCCAAAGCTCTGTCCTGTCTCCCCTAATAGGATTGCCGAAAGCAATGCACCAAATACAGGATTAAAAAATCCATATATTGTTACCTTTGACACATCATTATATCGTAGGAGCAATGCCCACAATGTATATGCAACAGATGACAAAAATGCCAAATAGATTAAAATTGTAATACCCTGTCCATTCCAAACCACTAATCTTCCACCCAAGAACCAGCCTAATATCATCATCACGATGCCACCTATCGAAAACTGGTAACCACTGAGCATCACAGAATTATCCTCTTTTCCATATATACGAATCAGTGCAGATGACATTCCGTAGCAAAATGTAGACAATATGATGAATCCCTCTCCCTGTAAATGAAAGCTAAAATCCAAAGTATCACCATTCAAATTCACCAACACAATTCCAACAAATCCCAGCACACTTCCTATTGCTTTTCCCCATGTCATTTTTTCCTGTTTAAAACAATAAGTCGCTAATAAAATAGCCATAAATGTATTCATTCCATTTAATATAGAAGATTTTACCCCACTCGTGTGGGCCAAACCGATATAAAAACAAACATAATGCATAGAGGTTTGAAAAAAGCTCAACACCAATATCCTTTTCCATGAATTTTTCTTCGGTTTCAGCACCCTTTTTGACAAAACACTTCCAAATATTATAGTCAAAATACCAGCCATAGTAAATCGACATCCAGCAAATAAAATTTGCGTAGCTGCATCATCTGCACCGATTTCAAACCATTGATATCCAAGCTTAATAGCTGGAAATGCGCTACCCCAAAGAGCACAACACAAAATTGCAACAAGTGCTACCATCCATTGTTTTGTCCATATATACTCGTTTCTTTTCATTTCCAAGCTCTTCATCCTCACCATATCATCGCTAAACTTACTATCCCCAAAAAATAAAGTATCAGCAAACCGTATGCAACATAATCTCTCCGCTGATATTGCAGTGGTTTCATTTTTGTCCTTCCCTCTCCTCCGTGATAACATCTCGCATCCATTGCCAAAGCCAGCTCATTACTGCGTTTCATAGCTGACACCAGTAACGGAACAAAAATCGGAATTAACTTCCTCACACGAACCAATAGGTTTCCCTCATTGAAATCAATTCCTCTTGCCATCTGTGCTTTCATAATTTTATCAAGCTCCTCTACCAAAATCGGAACAAAGCGCAGAGCAATCGACATAATCATCGCAAATTCATGTACTGGTACATTTACTCTTTTCAGCCAGCCTAGCATTTTCTCCAATCCATCCGTCAACGAATTGGGGGTAGTCGTATAAGTCATCATACCGGAACCGATAACAATGAATATCAGCCGCAAAGTCGTATAAATTGCCGCACTCAATCCTGCCTGTGTTATCCTGATAAATCCCCACTCAAAGATTACCTTAGCCCCTTTCACTGCTAGCATGTTCATAAATCCAGCAAAAAGAATAATAACAACCAACGGCTTCAAGCCTCGCAAAATAAACCTAAGCGGCACTTTTGATAACCGAATATAAACCATCAATATCAAAAAAGCTATTCCATACAAAATCGGACTCTTTCCTAAAAACAAACCCAATACAAATAACAGCGAAAACCAAATCTTTACTCTCGGATCAAGCCGGTGTATAACAGAGTCCACATTATAAAATTGTCCAATCGTTATATCTCTCATTATGTTCTCCTGATATATTTCACAAATGAATTATCATTCCAAATGACTTTAACTTCACATATCTCTAAGCTTTAGCAGCTCGCCACAAATATCCAACCGTGTTGTCTTCGACATGTCCAAATCAATTCCCGCTTTTTTTAAACCGTACAAAAGCTTCATACCAATCGGTGCCAAGAGACCCGCTTGCTCTAATCGTCCAACCTGCTGTAATACTTCACCTACAGAACCATCTAATACCTTTCTCCCGTCTTCCATTACAATCACTCGATTCGCATATTCCGCTACTTCTTCCAAATCGTGAGAAACCATCACAACCGTCATACCCGTCTCTTTTTGAATTCCTTTCAATAAATCCAACAATTCCTTTGCAGAAACCGGATCCAAACCTGAAGTCGGCTCATCCATCACCAAATATTCCGGCTTCATCGCCAATACACCTGCAATTGCAACACGGCGTTTCTGTCCTCCGGAAAGCTGCAACGGTGACAAATCATATATGGTATCCGGCAACCCTACCAAACGAATTGCTTCATACGCTCTTTTTTGAGCTTCTACCTTGGTAATATTCATATTTTCCGGTCCAAAGCACACATCCTTCTCCACCGTTTCCGCAAACAACTGATTTTCCGGATTTTGAAATACCAAACCTACCTTTTGTCTCAATTCCTTTATCGAAAAATCATCATCTGTTATATCCTGTCCATTGTAATATATACTCCCTTCTTGCGGAAGGTAAAGTCCATTTAAATGCTGCATCAAGGTAGATTTTCCTGAACCAGTTGCACCAATTACCGCAATAAAATCACCCTGATTAATCCGTAAACTTACATCCTCTAGCCCAACGGTCTCAGTTGCAAACCCCTGGTTGTATCTATAATACACATGATTCAATAAAATACCTTGATTTATCAAATCATAGTTTTCTTCCTTTTTAATTGTTTTTCTATCATTCTCAATAAAATTGCTTTCTTCTACATATGCCGATTGTATATCTGTTTCTTTTGCTTCACTTTCCTGTATCATAAAAGATTTCTTTACCTTCCGGCACAACAAGGCAGTCAATTCTTCTTCTCCATACACATCCTTTACTTCAGACTCCGTCACAATTCCCTGACCGATCAAAAAATGAATATACTGATACATAACGGGAACACACAAACCACATTGTTCTAGCAAGTCCTGTTGCTCGAAAATCTCTTTCGGTTTGCCCTGTGCCACCACTGTTCCTTTATCCATCACAAAAACACGATCCGCCCATACCACTTCATCCATATGATGCGTGATAAACAATATTGTAATCCCCTTTTTTTGTTGTAACTGTCGTGCCGCAAAGATAATCTGTTCTCTTCCCTGCGGATCCAACATCGAGGTTGCTTCATCAAATATGATACACTTAGGTTCCATAGCAAGCACCCCTGCAATTGCAACACGCTGTTTTTGTCCACCCGACAAATGATTCGGAGAATACTCTTTGTAGGCTTGCATTTCGACCGTCTCTAGCGACTCCTCTACACGATTCCATATATCTCCTGTTGGAACTCCCATATTTTCCGGACCAAACGCCACATCCTCTTCGACTATCGTTCCAACAATCTGGTTATCCGGATTCTGAAACACCATTCCTGCTGTTTTACGGATAGATAAACGCACTTCTTCCTCTGACGTGTCCAGTCCATCCACTACAATTTCACCTTCACTTGGCAACAGCAACGCATTAATATGCTTTGCCAGAGTAGATTTTCCAGAACCATTGCGTCCCACAATTGCAACAAACTCTCCCGGTTGCACATCAACAGAAACACCCCTTAATGCCTCTATCATCTCTTCTAGATTTCCCTCTGCGTCTCGTCTAAAATATTCAAATGTAAGATTCTTAATATCAATTAAACTCATTTTAACATTCCTCTTACCATACTTTACCACTCACCAAGCAACGAATGCCCCACTTCGCAAGCTATGCTTGCATAAATACAATAGGGGACTGTGAAACAGTCCCCTATTAGATAAATTATATAATGACTTATACCAATTCGATGATAACTTCCATAGCAGCATCACCCTTACGTGGTCCAATCTTAACGATTCTTGTGTAACCACCATTACGGCCTGCATACTTAGGACCATACTCGTTGAATAACTTTTCTGTTAAATCAACTTTCTTAGTTCCTCTCTTCTTACCAGCAGCATCAGTAGGAACCTCAACTACCGGATAAAGAACCTTTAACATCTGTCTTCTTGCATGTAACTTAGATGGCTGATCCTTCTTAACAGTCTTCTCAACTTCATCATAAACAGTAACCTTCTTACCATCTACAACTTCTTTGATTCTCTTACCATCTTTGTCTTTCTTTGCAACCTTAGCAGTTACAGTAACCTCATCGTAGTTATCCTTTTCCTTAACTGCCATTGTGATTAAGTGCTCAGCAATCTTGCGAATTTCCT
Organism: uncultured Clostridium sp.; assembly: GCA_964439445.1. Classification (GTDB taxonomy): domain Bacteria; phylum Bacillota; class Clostridia; order Lachnospirales; family Lachnospiraceae; genus CAG-590. The sequence continues at coordinate 8,909 of CAYTOQ010000052.1, forward strand.
TTGCTCTTGCCTCTGTTGTCTTAATCTTTCCGTTATATAATAACTGTGTTACCTGATTGCGAAGCAACGCCTTTCTAGCTGCCTGCTTCTTTCCAAGCTTTCTATACATTGCCATGATGTATTTCCTCCTTCACTTTGCTTACTAATCCTTCGGCTTAAGTGTTCTTTCTTAAATTAATTGTCATCTCCATTATTCAATGATAAACCTAATTCTTTCAACTTGTTAAGCACTTCTTCTAAAGACTTACGTCCCAAGTTACGAACCTTCATCATGTCTTCCGGAGTCTTGCTTGTCAACTCTTCGACTGTATTGATACCTGCTCTCTTCAAGCAGTTAAATGAACGAACAGATAACTCTAATTCGTCAATGCTCATTTCCAATACTTTTTCTTTCTCGTTATCTTCCTTCTCTACCATAACTTCTGCTGATTTTGCATTTTCTGATAGATCGATAAACAATCCCAAATGCTCACTTAATACTTTAGCAGCCAAGCTTACTGCCTCGTCTGGAGCTAATGTTCCATTGGTATATACATCCAATGTAAGCTTGTCATAGTCAGTAATCTGACCAACACGTGTATTCTCTACAGTAAGATTAACACGCTCAACTGGTGTATAAATAGAATCTACTGCAATTACATCAATTGAAGTATCTTCCTTCTTGTTCTTATCAGCGCCAACATAACCTCTACCCTTGGTAATAGTAAGCTCCATTTCAAATCTTGCTTCAGAACCGCTCAATGTTGCAATTACTAATTCAGGATTCAAAATTTCGACATCACTGTCAACATGGATATCCGCTGCGGTAACTACACCCTCGCCCACATATTCAATATATGCCTGTTTTGGTTCATTGGAAGCACTATTATTCTTAATAGCCAATTCCTTGATGTTCATGATTATCTCAGTCACATCTTCCTTTACACCTGGTATAGAACTAAACTCATGTAAAACACCTTTGATTTTTACATAGCTTACGGCTGAACCTGGTAATGATGATAACATGATTCTTCTTAAAGAGTTACCAAGTGTTGTACCATAGCCTCTCTCTAAAGGTTCTACTACAAATCTACCGTATCTGTTGTCTTCTGAAATCTCAGCGATTTCAATTCTTGGTTTTTCAAATTCAAACACGTTACGAACCTCCCTTTTTTATAACACGCACCTCTTCAAACCGCCTCTTCCTCTTACTTTGCAAAAACAAGCACGGTTTAGCGCCCTATATATGTTTTTTGAAAACAGCTTATACGCAATCGAATTTGCACAAGCTGTTTTAAAAACATATGCAGTTCCAAATAGGTACGCTGTTTACTTAGAATATAACTCGACGATAAGTGTCTCGTTTACAGGAACATCAATCTGCTCTCTTAAAGGTAACTCAGTAACTGTACCACAAAGGTTCTCCTGATCTGCCTCTAACCAAGCTGGAACTAATCTTCCACTTGTAACTTCTAAAATGTCCTTATATCTCTGAAGAGACTTACTCTTCTCTCTGATTTCAATCTTATCGCCAGCCTTAATGCTGTAAGAAGGGATGTTTACACACTTGCCGTTAACTAAAACATGCTTGTGGTCAACAATCTGTCTTGCTTCTCTACGTGTTCTAGCAAATCCCATACGGAATACGACATTGTCCAATCTACACTCTAACAATACCATTAAGTTTGGACCTGTCAAACCTTTCATTCTCTCTGCTCTTGCATAAAGATTACGGAAAGGCTTCTCTAATACACCATAGATGAACTTAGCCTTCTGCTTCTCACGAAGCTGTAAACCATACTCGCTCATCTTTCTGTTTGCTCTGTTTAACTTTCTATTTGATTTCTTATCAATTCCGAGATACATTGGCTCCATACCTAAAGATCTGCATCTCTTAAGAACTGGGGTTCTATCTACTGCCATCTAACTGTACCTCCTATTACACTCTTCTACGTTTTGGTGGACGACAACCGTTATGTGGAACTGGTGTTACGTCACGAATACTAAGTACCTCAAGTCCTGCTGCCTGAAGTGCACGAATTGCTGCTTCACGTCCTGAACCTGGTCCCTTAACCATAACATCAACTTTCTTTAAACCGTGAATAAGAGCTGCCTTAGTTGCAGTCTCGGCTGCCATCTGTGCAGCATAAGGAGTAGACTTCTTAGAGCCCTTAAATCCCAATTCACCAGCACTTGCCCATGAAAGAGCATTACCTTCATTATCGGTTAATGTAACAATTGTATTATTAAAAGATGACTGAATGTGTGCCTGTCCGTGTTCAACGTTCTTCTTAACACGCTTCTTAGTCACTTTCTTTGTAACTTTAGCCATTAAACTTAACCTCCTGATTAAATATAAATGATTCTCATTCTATTCATTATTTCTTCTTGTTTGCTACTGTTCTCTTTGGACCCTTACGAGTTCTTGCATTTGTCTTAGTCTTCTGACCACGAACTGGCAATCCCTTTCTATGACGGATTCCACGATAACAACCAATTTCCTGTAAACGCTTGATGTTCAAAGCGATTTCTCTACGTAAATCACCCTCTACCAACTGTGTCTCGTTGATTACTTCGCTAAGTCTCTTAACCTCATCATCAGTTAAATCGCGAACACGAGTATTAGGGTCAACATTTGCTTCTTTCAAAATACGCTGAGATGATGGAAGTCCAATACCATAAATATAAGTAAGACCGATCTCAATACGTTTTTCTCTTGGTAAATCTACACCTGAAATACGAGCCATTGTGACTGTGCACCTCCATAAAAAAATTCTTTTTCTTAAATGTTCGGACATACTCACGTATCCGTATGGATTCATCCACACGGGTGAAATGCATACGCTTTCATTCCATTTTCATTCTATTAATATGTTGCGTAGGCTAATGACAACCTACACTACAGCCGCTTTCTAAAATCATCTTCTATACTTAATAATGATTATATAGAAGGAACTTCACACTGGGAATACAGTGCTACTTGGGTTAACAAACTTCGCAAGGAATAAAGATGGGCTATCATCTAACCTTGTCTCTGTTTGTGCTTAGGGTTCTCACAGATAACTCTGATACTACCTTTTCTTTTAATGATTTTGCACTTATCGCAAATTGGTTTTACTGATGCTCTAACCTTCATTAAAATCTCTCCTTTCAAAACGGTCACTAACTTTTCTGTAAAAAAGTCCGCTACGAAATAATATTCTAACACCGTTGCATTCTGAATGCAAGCAAAATTTTCTATATTTTTCAAGAAAATCTTACTTTTCTCTCCATTTAATTCTTGCCTTCGTCAAATCATATGGAGATAACTCTAATGTAACCTTATCACCAGGCAAAATCTTAATGTAATTCATTCTTAGCTTTCCACTAATGTGGGCTAACACCTCATGACCATTTTCTAACTGTACCTTAAACATTGCATTCGGTAATTTCTCAACTACCGTTCCTTCCATTTCCAAAACATCCGCTTTTGCCATATATAAATCCTCCTATTCTCAATCCGTTAAACATTGCTGTTTCTTCTATAAATATATCCTACTCAATAAGCCCTTGTTAAAGTCGTTCTTACAACGCAATACCCGGTGCCTGCGAAAGAATCTCCGGTTCTCCTTCTGTGATTAAGATTGTATTTTCGTAGTGAGCAGATGGCAAACCATCCTCTGTAACTACTGTCCAATCATCATCTTCCCAATATACATCATATTCGCCTAAATTAATCATAGGCTCCACAGCAATTGTCATTCCTGGTCTAAGCTTTGCGCCACGTTTCTTTCCTACAAAGTTCGGAACCTCCGGATCCTCGTGAAGCTTCGTACCAACACCATGCCCAATCAGATCTCTAACTACAGAATAACCAAACGACTCCACATATTCCTGAATTGCCCTTCCGATATCAACAACATGATTTCCCGGAACCGCCTGTTTAATTCCTTCGAAAAATGACTGTTTTGTAACTTCAACTAGCTTTCTAACCTCTTCTGACGCCGCCGGCATAATCAATGTTCTCGCCGCATCAGAATGATATCCTTTATAGATAACTCCTGCATCCAAGCTTACAATATCATCTTCCTGAATGATTCTATTCTTATTTGGAATACCATGCACAACCTCTTCGTTAATCGATACACAAATCGACGCAGGATATCCATTATAATTAAGAAAAGAAGGGATACATCCATAGCTTCTGATAATCTCTTCCCCTATTCGGTCTACCTCTAATGTAGACATTCCTGGCTTAACTCGTTTTGCCAATTCATCATGTGTGATGGCGAGAATTTTTCCCGCCTCACGCATGAGTTCAATTTCTGCCTTAGATTTATAAGAAATCGCCATATTACTCACCTAAAATATTAACAATTGCATTAAATACATCGTTCATATCAACTGTACCATCTACCTCTGCAATGATACCCTTGTTTGTATAATAATCAATTAAAGGTTGAGTCTGTTCATGATAAACAGATAATCTATTCTGTACTGTTTCTGGCTTATCGTCATCACGGATAATCAACTCGCCACCACAAGTATCACACTTGCCCTCTTCCTTTGTTGGGCTATATACAATATGATAAGTCGCTCCGCAACCTACACAAGCACGTCTGCCACCCATTCTGTTCACGATGTTCTCATCTGGAACTTCCACATTAATTGCATAGTCAACACTTTCACCAATTGCAGTCAATGCTTTATCTAATGCTTCTGCCTGAGGAATTGTTCTTGGGAATCCATCTAATACATAACCCTTTTCACAATCCGCTTCTTTGAAACGATCAATAACAAGATCTACTACCAATTCGTCTGGAACAAGTAAACCTTTATCCATATATTCCTTTGCTTTTGCACCAAGCTCTGTGCCATTCTTAATATTAGCACGGAAAATATCTCCTGTTGAAATGTGTGGAATACCATATTTAGCTGCAATCATCTTAGCCTGAGTACCTTTTCCTGCTCCAGGAGCGCCTAACATAATAATCTTCATAAGTTTTTCCTCCTTTATTATCTACTAACTGGGTAATTACAAAACTATCAAAAGCTTATGTTGAGTTATACAACCTGAACAAATACCAATAATCAAGTTATATAACTCTCATACATAAATTACAGTTTCACAATCATCTATATCTATTTAACCACTGAAACCGCAGAGAATAGCCAACTATTCCCTACGGTTTTCTACACTTACGTGTTAATCATTCAAAAATCCAGAGTAGTTACGAACTAACATCTGTGATTCCATCTGCTTCATTGTCTCAAGAATTACACCAACAATGATAATTAAGGATGTTCCACCAAAGGATACATCTGCCTTAAACATTCCATTGAAGAAAATAGGAATAAGAGCTACAATTACCAATCCTGTTACACCGATTAAAACGATGTAATTAAGAATCTTGTTCAAATAATCCTGAGTCGGCTTACCCGGACGAATACCCGGAATAAAGCCACCATTCTTTTTCATATTGTTAGCAACTTCCATCGGGTTAAATGTAACCGAAGTATAGAAATATGCAAAAACAACATTTAAAAGAATATATATAATAAGTCCAATGGAAGCCCATGGATATTCTGGGTTAAACCAATATCCTTGGTTCATACCCTGCAAAATCTTTTGTGCTGTTGTTCCTGGTGTTACATTAAACAAGTTAATGATAATAGAAGGAACTGACATAAGTGAGGAAGCAAAGATTACAGGAATTACACCGGCAGTATTTACTTTTAAAGGAATGTAGCTTGACTGTCCACCAGCCATTTTTCTACCCTGTACCTTCTTAGAATACTGAACAGGAATTCTTCTCTCTGCATCCTGCAAGATAATAACAAATATCGTTGTACCAATCACAACTGCTAAAATAATAAGTACTGCTACAATTGCTTGTACCATATCTTTGTTCTTTACAAACATCTCATAAAGATTTGCAAAGTCAGCAGGCATCTTAGAAACAATATTCACTAACAAAATAATGGAAATACCACTACCAATTCCCTTGTCGGAAATTCTTTCACCAAGCCACATAATAATACAGCTACCTGCTGTCAATGTAGCAATAATAGTGATTACGGTAAATACATTTGACTCACCCAAAGCACCCTGTCTATGGAAACCAATAGCCAAACCGGCACTTTCAATAATCGCAAGACCTACAGAAACATATCTTGTAATCTTGTTCATTTTCTTCTTGCCATCTTCACCGTCGCGATGCATTTCCTCTAAAGCCGGAATTGCAATTGTTAAAAGCTGCATAATAATTGATGCAGTGATGTATGGCGTTACACTTAACGCAAATACAGACATTGACAAAAATGAACCACCTGTAAATGAATCAATAAAACTAAAAGAATCACCTACAACACTTTCTAAGAATGCCTGTACCTGAGATACGTCAATACCAGGAATTGGTAATTGACATCCCAAACGTACTACAACAACAATCCAAAATGTGAAAAATAATCTCTTTCTCAATTGCTCAATCTTGAATGCATTTACTAAGGTTTTGAACATATTACATCACCTCTGCTTTTCCACCAAGAGCCTCGATTTTTTCTACAGCAGAAGCACTGAAAGCGTTTGCCTTAACAGTAAGCTTCTTTGTTAACTCGCCATTTCCTAAAATCTTAACACCATCCTTAGGATTGCTAACAATACCTGCACCCATCAATGTCTCAACAGTAACCTCTGTACCATCTTCAAACGCATTAAGAGCAGCTACATTGATAGCAATGATTTCCTTTGAGCTAGGACATGTAAATCCTCTCTTTGGAAGTCTTCTATATAATGGCATCTGACCACCTTCAAAGCCCGGTCTTGTTGCTCCTGAACGAGCCTTCTGACCCTTATGACCTTTACCTGCAGTCTTACCATTTCCTGAACCATGGCCACGACCTTTTCTGAAATTATCGCTCTGCTTAGAACCATCTGCTGGCTTTAATGTAGATAAATTCATTAACGTGCACCTCCTTATCTCAAATATTGATTAAATCTCTTCTACCTTTACCAAATGCTTAACCTGGAATACCATTCCCTGAGTTGCAGCATTGTTAGGAAGCTCTACAGTCTTATTCAACTTTCTAAGACCTAATGCTTCTAATGTCTTTTTATGCTTTGGAACTGCTCCGATAGGAGATTTTACCAAAGTAACCTTTACCTTATCTGCCATTTTTAAATCCTCCTTAACCTAGAATCTCTTCAACAGATTTTCCGCGAAGTCTTGCAACCTCTTCAGGAGTCTTTAAGTTTGTAAGTCCATTGATTGTAGCTAAAACTACGTTCTGCTTATTGTTTGAACCTAAAGACTTAGTACGGATATTCTTGTATCCAGCTAACTCAAGAACGGAACGAGCTGGACCACCTGCGATGATACCAGTACCTTCTGGAGATGCCTTTAAAAGAACAGATGCACTACCGAACTTTCCTGTCCAGTCATGTGGAATACTTCCAACTTCATTGATTGGAACCTCTACCATATTCTTGATTGCATCTTCTTTACCTTTACGAATTGCTTCTGGTACTTCGGCAGCCTTACCTGTGCCAGCGCCTACATGACCATCTTTGTCACCTACAACTACAAGAGCAGCAAATCTCATGTTACGTCCACCTTTTACAACCTTGGTTACACGTTTGATGGCAACAACTTTTTCTTCTAATTGATTAGCATCAAAATTTACATGCTTCATAAAATGCTTTCCTCCTTAATTAGAATTCGAGACCAGCTTCTCTTGCTGCCTCTGCTAACGCTTTAACCTTACCCTGATATATAAATCCACCTCTATCAAAGACAACTGTTGTAATTCCCTTATCTAAAGCTTTCTTTGCAATAACCTTACCTAAGTAAGCTGCTGCAGCAACATCATTTGTCTTCTCTAATTCTGCCTTAACTTCCTTCTGTACTGTTGAAGCAGACACTAAAGTGTTACCAACTGTATCATCAATAATTTGAGCGTACATATGATTATTACTTCTGAATACAGCTAAACGTGGTCTCTGCGCAGTGCCACTAAAGCGGTTACGGATTCTTAAATGCTTCTTTGCACGAACCTTACTTCTTGACTCTTTATTAATCATCTATCTCACTCCTTTAATTATTTCTTACCAGTCTTACCAACTTTACGTCTAATAACTTCA
>CAYTOQ010000053.1:0-8609 GCA_964439445.1 uncultured Clostridium sp.
GTATATTAAAATGAGTGTGAATTAAATTGTCAATAGGTATTTTGCGTCGCAGGATGCGGGTGTGAAATACGTATGCGGAGGATGATATGAAGAAACTAAATGATAACGAAATTCATGAGCAACTTATGAAAGAGATAAAGGCAACATTTATTCTAATTGCCATTGTTGCTATATGGCACGTAAGGTTTGCATTTTTATTGGATGGCATTGATGTGATGGTATTTGGGATGCCGTTGTGGTTCTTTGTCAGTACCATTGGTGCGTTTGTAATATCCGTTGTGGGGGTTGTGATTCTTCTGAAGAAGGTATTCGTCAATTTTGAACTGGGCGAAGAGGAGCAGGAAGATTGGTGACGTTATTGATTGGTGTGATTGTGTTTTTCTTAACACTGACACCGCCGGAAATCATTTTCTGGGTACAATTGTTTGCCATGGGTGGCTTGGAGGCTTGCTTCTTCTGGCCAATTGTTGGAGGTATCTTTTACAAGAAGGGAAACAAGCAGGCGGCAGTTGCGTCTTCCGTTATCGGTGTGCTTGTCTATGTGATTAGTTATCAGTACAAGATTACAGTTTGGAATATTAATGCGGTTGTTTGGGGACTATTGTTTAGTGGAATTGCATATTTTGTAATTGGACATTTGACCTGTAAAAATGGTCTCGACCAGGATGTGTTAGATACATGTTTCTAAGCTGTTGATAATAACTTAGAGGCAGCTTCGCAAGAAGTGCACCGTGGTGGTTTAGAAAAATTAGCGCCAAAGCACCCCGCCACGGACGGAACATCTCGCTTGCGAGATTCTAATTAGAAAGGAAATGGTATGAATTGGTGGAATCATTTAAAGACAATTAATCATCATAAATGGCTTGTGATGAAGTCCTGTTTTCGATTGGGGATGTATAAGCAGGGACTACTTCATGATTTGTCCAAGTATAGTCCGGTAGAATTCATGGTGGGAGTGAAGTATTATCAGGGTAACAGAAGCCCCAATAATGCAGAGCGTGAAGACAAGGGATATACATCTGCGTGGTTGCACCACAAGGGTCGTAATAAGCACCATTTTGAGTATTGGATGGATTATAGCATAGAGAGTAATGGGGCAATTTGTGGAATGAAAATGCCGGTGAAATATGTTGTCGAGATGTTTTGTGACCGGGTCGCGGCGAGTAAGAATTATAACCGGGATAATTATGTGGATACCATGCCGCTGGAATATTATGAAAAGGGCAGGGCAAAATCATGGTTACATCCAGAAACGGCGGAGTTACTAGAGAAGCTACTTGTTATGCTTGCCGAACAGGGTGAAGATGCAACCTTTGATTATATTAAACGAGAGATTTTGACGAAGGAAGTACGAAGAGAGAAGATATAGTTGAGTTGAATTACTGACAATGCAAAGAGATGCGGTACATTAGAAGTAATAGTCGGGAAGATATTGACAGATACAGAGAAAAGAGAAAGGTCGGAGTACAATGAGTTTTACACATTTACATGTGCATACGGAATATAGTTTGTTGGATGGAGCTTCAAAAATTAAAGAGCTCATTCATCACACCAAGGAGCTTGGAATGGATAGTATTGCCATTACCGACCACGGTGTTATGTATGGTGTGATTGATTTTTATAAAGCGGCGAAAGCAGAAGGAATTAAGCCGATTATAGGTTGTGAGGTGTATGTGGCACCGGGTTCCCGTTTTGACAGAGAGCTTGGAAAGGGTGAGAACCGCTATTATCATCTTGTGTTATTGGCAGAAAATGATATCGGTTACCACAACTTAACTAAGATTGTTTCCCGTGGATTTACGGAAGGTTATTACTATAAACCAAGAGTAGATAGAGAAATCTTGCAGGAATTTCATGAGGGCATTATTGCGCTTTCTGCCTGTTTAGCAGGCGAGGTTGCCACAAAGCTTCGGCAGGGGTTTTATGAAGAGGCAAAGCAGGCGGCATTGGAGCATCAGGAAATCTTTGGAAAAGGCAACTATTTCTTGGAAATGCAAGACCATGGTATTGCAGACCAAAAAACGGTCAATCAGGGCTTGATGCGTATGTCCAAGGAAACTGGCATTGAATTGGTTGCTACCAATGATATTCACTATGTTAAGGAAAGTGATGCGGAAGCCCACGACATTTTGCTCTGTATCCAGACGGCAAAGAAGGTGTCAGATGAGGACCGTATGCGCTATGACGGTGGGCAGTATTATCTGAAATCTCCAGAGGAGATGGAGGAGTTATTTCCATATGCAAAGCAAGCGTTGGAAAACACTGGAAAGATTGCCGAGCGTTGTAATGTAGAGATTGTATTTGGTGAGCAGAAGGTACCAAAGTTTGATGTGCCAGAGGGATTTAGCGCATTTACATATCTACAGGCGCTATGTGAAGAAGGTTTGAATCGGCGTTATAGTGACATTACAACCGAGTTGCAGGAACGTTTGGATTATGAGCTTACCACTATCGAGAAAATGGGCTATGTAGATTATTTTCTGATTGTTTGGGATTTTATTAAATATGCAAAGGATAATGGAATTGCAGTGGGCCCAGGGCGAGGTTCTGCCGCAGGTTCCTTGGTTAGTTACTGTCTTGGAATTACGGATATTGACCCGATTCGATACAGCTTGCTTTTTGAACGTTTCCTAAATCCAGAACGTGTATCCATGCCCGATATCGACGTGGATTTCTGTTATGAGAGAAGACAGGAAGTGATTGACTATGTAGTGCGCAAGTATGGAAAGGAAAAGGTAGTGCAGATTGTTACCTTTGGAACCATGGCAGCACGAATGGTGCTTCGTGACGTGGGACGTGCCTTGGATATGCCATATGCGGCAGTAGACCGTGTGGCAAAAATGATTCCAATGGGTGGACAGGGCCACAACATCACAATCAAAGAAGCATTAGAGATTTCTGCAGACTTACAAAAGGCATACAACGAAGAGGATGACGTCCGTTACTTGATTGATATGTCCCAGAAGCTAGAAGGTCTTCCGAGACATGCCTCTATGCATGCGGCAGGTGTAGTAATCGGTCAGAAGTCCATTGATGAATTTGTGCCATTGTCAAGAGGTTCAGAAGAGGCTATCACAACCCAGTTTAACATGACAACCATTGAAGAGCTTGGATTGTTGAAGATGGACTTCTTAGGACTTCGCACCCTTACTGTCATTCAGGATGCGGTGAAAAATATCAAGCGAAGCAAAGGAATTGACATTGATATTGACCATTTAGATATAGATGACAAAGAGGTCTATGACCTTCTTTGCACCGGACAAACAGATGGTGTGTTCCAGTTAGAAAGTAGTGGCATGAAGAGCTTTATGAAGGAATTAAAACCGCGTAATATCGAAGATGTCATTGCGGGAATTTCTCTCTATCGTCCGGGTCCAATGGATTTTATTCCGTTATACATCAAGGGAAAGGAGCATCCAGAGGATATTACCTATGACTGTCCGCAGTTGGAAAAAATATTAGCCCCAACCTATGGTTGTATTGTATATCAGGAGCAGGTTATGCAGATTGTTATGGAGCTTGCTGGATATACCTTAGGTCGAAGTGATTTGGTGCGCCGTGCCATGTCTAAGAAAAAGGGCGACGTCATGCAGAAGGAGCGCCAGAACTTTGTATATGGTAATGAAGAAGAAGGGGTTCCTGGTTGTATTAACCGTGGTATTGATGAGAAGACTGCCAATAAGATATTTGATGAAATGATAGATTTTGCAAAGTACGCATTTAACAAGTCCCATGCGGCAGCTTATGCTGTAGTGGCATATCAGACTGCGTATCTGAAGTGTCATTATCCAGAGGAATTTATGGCAGCGTTAATTACCTCTGTGCTTGACCGCACCGACAAGGTTTCTGAATACATTGCCCATTGTAGACGCTTGGGAATACAGATTTTGCCACCAGATATAAATGAGGGCTATAGCGAATTTTCTGTGTCAAATGGTGCAATCCGATATGGTCTGTCGGCGTTAAAGAGTGTGGGAAGACCAGTGATTGATGCCATTGTTGAAGAACGCAATCAGCATGGTAATTACAAGGATTTGAAGGATTTTGTCAATCGTTTGTCTAACAAAGAGGTAAATAAGCGAACGATTGAAAGCTTTATTAAGTCTGGTGCGTTAGATAGCTTTGGCGTGAATCGTCGTCAGATGATGATGGTGTATGTGCAGGTGATTGATCAGGTAAATCAGGAAAAGAAGAGTGCCATGTCCGGACAGATGTCCTTGTTTGACCTTATGGGTGAAGAGGAGAAGAAAGCATTTGACATAGTATATCCGAAGGTTTCTGAGTATGATAAGGAAGAAAAGCTTGCCTATGAAAAAGAGGTGTTAGGTATCTATGTTAGTGGTCATCCATTAGAGGACTATCAGGATTTGATGATGAAAAATATAGATGTGACAACCCATGATTTTATCCGTGATGCAGATACTGGTGAAACGGTAGCAAAGGATCAGATTTTATATACCATCGGTGGAATGGTCGCTGCCAAGACAGTCAAAATGACCAAGAACAATCAAAATATGGCATTTATTACATTGGAGGATTTGTTAGGAACGATTGAGGTTGTGGTTTTCCCTAAGAAATACGAACAATATCGCCAATATCTAGAACAGGATGCCAAAATTTTTGTCTATGGACGGGCATCCATTAGCGAGGATGAAGGAAAGCTTTTGCTAGAAAAGGTTGTACCATTTTCTGAGGTGCCAAAGCAGATTTATATTCAGTGTGAAAATAAGGAAGATTATAAGAACAAAGAAGAACAGCTTTACAATATTGTAGATAATTATACAGGTGGGAATGCTGTGATTATCGTGCTGAAAGAAGAAAAGCAAATGAAACCTCTAGGACAACAGTTTGGCGTGGAGATTTCGGAGCAGATGCTTGCGGATATGAAGCAGTTGTTTGGAGATGGAAAAGTCATTGTGAAGGAGTCGAAACTTTCTATGAAATAATTTCGAAACGCTGATGTTTTGTGAGAGTTATACAAAGTAAACAAACCAACGCAGTGTAAAGTTTTGTGAGTTTCGAAATTATTTGAACTGGTTGTATAAGAAAGGTGCAGGTATGATTACAAGTACATCGAATAATAAAATTAAGAATTTATCGAAATTAGTAAAGACCGCCAAGGAGCGCAAGAAGCAGGATGTGTTTGTGGTGGAAGGAATTCGCATGTTCATGGAAATTCCCAAGGAATTGCATATAGAGACCTTTGCCACCGAAAGCTTCTATGAAAAGAATAAGGCGTTGTTCAACGGACTGGATTTCGAATTAATCGCAGACCATATCATGGAGTCTGTATCAGACACAAAAACTCCGCAGGGAGTAATCAGTCTTGTAAAGCGGCAGCATTATGACTTAGAGCAGGTATGTGGTGCATCATCTTATATGAAGGCGCTTGGCGTGAAAAAGCCTCTTGTTATGGCATTAGAAAACATTCAGGACCCGGGAAATCTCGGCACGATTTTACGGACGGCAGAGGGTGCAGGGGTGACTGGCATTTTGATGAGTAAGGATACAGTGGACATTTATAATCCGAAGGTGGTGCGTTCAACGATGGGATCAATTTTTCGCATACCGTTTTGTTATGTCGAAAATCTGACCTTTGTGGTGGATGAGTTAAATAGGCAAAATTACAATACTTACAGTGCTCATTTACAGGGAAAGACGTTTTACGACTATGATTACGCAGTTTCGACAATATTCTGCATTGGCAATGAAGGGAACGGTTTGAGCGATGAGCTTTCAGAGACCACAAAACATAAAATTCGAATCCCAATGAGAGGAAAGGTTGAATCGTTAAATGCAGCAACTGCGTCCACTGTGCTGATGTATGAGGCAATGCGACAACGAGAGAATTCATTCCGACAAAAGTAGTCCTTTTTAGCAAAAAAAACCCCGTTCTGAAATTCGGATTTTTGTACTAAGATATAGTACATGATAAATGAGTTGATGGTCCTACTATCGCATGGACTTCACATTTATCGTGACTATCAGCTTTTTGAGGTACATGAAAGGAGAAAAGAGTATGACAGAAAAAGCATTGACAAACAATCAGGCGGTGGTTGCCGGAGAAATTATTTCAGAGTTTGTATTTAGCCACGAGATTTTCGGTGAAGGGTTTTATATGGTGGATTTGTTGGTGAATCGTTTAAGCGACGCAACAGATGTAATTCCACTTATGGTTTCTGACCGATTAATTGATGTGAATGAATCTCATATTGGAGAGCATATTGAGGCGAAAGGACAATTTCGTTCCTATAATAAGCATGAGGAAACGAAGAATCGATTAGTGTTATCTTTATTTGTTAGAGAATTGAACGTGTTAGAAGACGGTGAGGAGATGCAACATCCAAACCAGATTTATTTAGATGGATATATTTGCAAGGCACCCGTGTATCGTATGACCCCTCTTGGAAGAGAGATTGCGGATGTGCTGTTGGCAGTGAACCGTGCCTATGGCAAATCGGATTACATTCCTTGCATTTGCTGGGGAAGAAATGCAAGATTTGCAGGTAAGCTAGAGGTTGGTGAGCATGTGGCTGTCTGGGGAAGAATTCAGAGCCGCGAGTATCAGAAGAAATTAGAAAATGATGAGGTGATTAACCGCGTTGCTTATGAAGTTTCTGTTAGTAAGATGGAATGCTTAGAGCAGGAATAAAGGGATTGCTTTTTTGATATGGATATGCTAGGATATATCGTATTCGCATAGCAACATGGTAAAGTTTGCTAACAATTATTTAACAAATGACTTGTTTGAGGTTTATGTAATGAACCGATTAAGTGAGGTAAGGGAATGAAGGATATACATATTATTTATGGCGCAGGCTATGGAAAAACAGCCGCAGCCATGGGCTTGGCAGTAAAGGCTGCTGGTGCCGGTGAGACTGTTACAGTGGTGCAGTTTCTGAAAGGAACGGATGCGAATTATAGCATATTGAATCAGATTGAAGAGATACAATTCTTCACATTTGAAAATAGTGAAAAGCCTTACGGCGAACTATCCTATGAGGAGAGAGAAGAACAGCGTGCCAAGGCAAAGAATAGCTTTCACTATGCAAAGAAGGTCATCGATACCGAAGGTTCCGATTTGATTGTGTTGGATGAGGTGTTAGGTCTTTTGGATTACAACATTTTGTCCGCAGAGGATATCGAGGAATTGTTATGCGCAAATAGTGATATTAAAGTGATTTTGACTGGGCGTTGCTGTCCGGATATCGTGAAACGAAAAGCAACCATGTTGTCTCATATTGAGGCGAATTAGAAGAGTTCAAAAAGTATTTTAATAACGGCACCCCATTTATCTTTTGTGATAAATGGGGGTATTTTTTATGTGATTATTACATAAATATAGGGAATTATTATGAGGAAGCTAAAAAAGGAAGTTTTTATGTTCTTGGTTGACACAAGATAATTTCAGTGTTATCATCTAGAAAGTAGTATGGATATTTTGATGATTCATACATATATTAATAAATATAAGACGTTTTCGTCGATGTGTAGAGGCGCATGTGTCAAGAGTAGCAGTTTGGACAGATTAGGCTGAATGAAGAACTGGGAAAGGGACCCATGCCGAAGAGAGATATCACCTTTTGGGTATCTTGTCTGGATGTGCAGTTAAGAGCTGTATGTTTGTCACCAGGATGATGAGCTCACAGAATACGAGTTTTGGTCAGGTGGAGTGCTACGATATGAAGAGAGTTTAATGACGCTTCGTTGGCACTGCTGACGGAGCGTCTGCTATTTAAAAAGGAGAGATGTATTATGGCAATTTTTACAGGTTCAGCAGTAGCAATTGTGACACCATTTAATGAGGATGGTTCAGTGAATTACGAGCAGTTAAAGTCTTTGGTGGAGTACCACATTTCTCACAAGACAGATGCAATCGTAATCTGTGGTACAACAGGAGAGTCTTCTACCTTGACAGAGGAGGAGCATTCAGAGGTAATTAAGAAGTGTATCGAGTACGTGAACAAGAGAGTTCCGGTTATCGCAGGAACCGGCTCGAACTGTACAGAGACAGCAATTAAGCTTTCCAAGGAAGCTGAGGAGCATGGCGCGGATGCACTTTTGGTTGTAACTCCATATTATAACAAGGCAACACAGGGTGGTTTGATTCAGCATTATACTATGATTGCTGAGGCAGTGAATATCCCTATTATTATGTACAATGTACCAGGTAGAACCGGATGTAACATTGCACCTGCAACAGCGGCAAAGCTAGCAAAGGAAGTTAAGAACATCGTGGCGATTAAGGAAGCTTCTGGTAACATTTCGCAGGTGGCTAAGCTTGCACAGTTGGCAGGGGATAGCATCGACATTTACTCAGGTAATGATGATCAGGTTGTTCCATTATTGTCATTAGGTGGTAAGGGTGTTATTTCTGTAACAGCGAATATTATCCCAGAAGATACCCATGACATGGTTCAGAAATATTTAGATGGCGATGTGGCTGGTGCTTTAGCATTACAGCTTAAGGCAATTGACCTTTGTGATGCAATGTTCTGTGAGGTGAATCCAATCCCTGTTAAGAAGGCAGTAGAGCTTGCTGGTCTTTGCAACGGCTATGTGAGAATGCCTATGACAGAGGCAGAGCCTGCAAGTGTTGAAAAGATTAA
>CAYTOQ010000053.1:8709-17001 GCA_964439445.1 uncultured Clostridium sp.
ATGGTTAAAATGATTATGCACGGCTGTAACGGTCACATGGGTCAGGTAATCACCGGTTTGGTAGCGCAGGACTCTGAAATGGAAATCGTTGCAGGTATTGATGTAGTAGATAATAGAGACAATGGTTATCCAGTGTTTACGAACATTTTTGACTGTGATGTGGAAGCAGATGTCATTGTGGACTTTGCGGCAGCAGTTGCAGTAGATAACCTGCTTACCTTTGGTAGGGATAGACAGATTCCAATTGTACTTTGTACAACGGGACTTACGGAGGAGCAGATTAACAAGGTGAAAGAGACGAGTAAGGATGTGGCGATTTTGAAGTCTGCCAATATGTCCCTGGGTATCAACACTTTGTTAAAGCTTTTAAAGGATGCGGCAAAGGTATTTGGCCCGGCAGGATACGATATCGAAGTGGTAGAGCAGCATCACAGATTAAAGAAGGATGCTCCAAGTGGAACAGCCCTTGCGTTAGCAGATTCCGTAAATGAAGCACTTGGCAATGAATACGAGTATGTATATGACCGAAGCCAGAGAAGCGAGCAAAGACCAGACAAGGAAATTGGTCTTTCTGCAGTCCGTGGTGGTACGATTGTAGGTGTGCATGATGTGATTTTTGCGGGCACAGACGAGGTGATTACATTTAATCATACAGCATATTCCAAGTCGGTATTTGCAAAGGGTGCCATTGAGGCAGGTAAGTTCTTAGCTGGTAAGCCAGCAGGAATGTATGATATGGCGGATGTGATTGAAGCAAAGTAAGATAATAATGTTTATAAGGCTTTTCAAGATTTTTCTTGGAAAGCCTTTTTTGTTTTCAAATAAAATGATATGATAATAAGGATGAGAAATTAAAAAAAGAGGTCATGTATGAAAGACGGATTTGATATAAAAGAAGAACTGAAAAAATTACCGGAGCAGCCAGGTGTTTACCTCATGCATGCAGCAAATGACGAGATTATCTATGTGGGCAAAGCGATTAATTTGAAGCGCCGGGTAAGCTCCTATTTTCGCAAGGTCAACAACCGTGGGCCAAAGATTGAGAAAATGATTACGCTTATCCACTACTTCGAATACATTGTGACGGATTCCGAATTGGAAGCGTTAGTGTTGGAGAACAACCTGATTAAGGAGCATCATCCAAAGTACAATACCATGCTTAAGGATGATAAGAGCTATCCGTTTATGAAGGTGACAGTACAGGAGGATTTTCCGAGAGTTTTGTTTGCAAGACAGATGAAAAGGGATGGGGCGAAATACTTTGGTCCATATACCAGTGCGACAGCGGTGAAGGATACCATTGAATTAGTAAAAAAGCTTTACGGAATTCGTACCTGTAACAAATCGTTGCCGAAGGAGATTGGTGTGGGCAGACCTTGTCTATACTATCAGATGAAGCAGTGTGCGGCACCGTGCCAGGGTTATATTTCAAAAGAGGAGTATGGAGAAAGAATCCAGAATTTATTAGCATTTCTAAATGGAGATTACAAAAAGGTAATCAAAGAACTAGAGGGCAAGATGAAGGAAAAGGCCGCAGAGTATGAGTTCGAAGAGGCGGCAGAATATCGAGATTTGATCGAGAGTGTAAAACATGTCACTGGCTCTCAGCGTGTAGTGAAGCACGGCGGTATTGACAGGGATGTAATTGCGATGGCACGTAAGGATGAGGAGACTGTGGTTTCCGTGTTCTTTGTGCGAGACGGCAAGCTTCTTGGCAGAGAGCATTTTCATATGGAGCATACCGGGGAAGATACGGGTTCGCAGATTATGGAGACCTTTATCAAGCAGTATTATGCAGGAACACCATTTATTCCCAATGAGCTTTTGACCGAGTTTGAGGTAGGAGATTATGAATTGCTAGAGCAGTGGTTAGGCGAACGCCGTGGAGGACGAGTTCACATTATTACCCCACAAAAGGGCGAGAAATCGAAGCTGATAGATTTGGCTAGAGAAAATGCAGCAGTGGTGCTTTCAAGAGACCTAGAAAAGATAAAGCGTGAGGAAGCAAGAACCGTGGGCGCAGCCAATGAGTTAGCGCAGATGTTAGGACTTCCAAGGGCAGACCGGTTGGAAGCATTTGATATATCTAATACGAGCGGTTATCAGTCTGTCGCTTCTATGGTAGTGTTTGAAAAGGGTCGTGCGAGAAAAAATGCGTATCGTAAGTTCAAGCTTCGCACAGTCAGTGGTCCGGATGATTACAAAAGTATGGAAGAGGTGCTGACTAGACGATTTACAGATGAGCGCTTTGATGTATATCCTGATATCATCATGATGGACGGTGGAAAAGGTCAAGTTAATGTGGCACTTCGAGTATTGGAGGGTTTGGACATTCATATTCCTGTGTGTGGTATGGTAAAGGATGACAACCACAGAACCAGAGGACTTTATTACAACAACGAGGAAATTAGTTTTCCGAAGAACAGCGAAGTGTTTGGAATGATTACAAGATTGCAGGATGAGGCTCATCGGTTTGCCATCACCTATCATAAGCTTCTTCGTGGTAAGGAACAGGTGCGTAGTATCTTGGATGATATTAGCGGTGTGGGTCCTGCTAGAAGGAAAGCCTTGATGCAGCATTTTAAGGAGATTGACAAGATTAAAAATGCAACCGTAGATGAATTGCAGGAAGTGTCAGGAATTACTTTGAAGGTTGCTCAGGAGATATACCAATTCTTTCATCAAGAAGATTAGAATGAGCAGATTAAGAGGATTAGGATAAGCTCGTTGAAAGGTGTTCGAAAATAGAGAAAATTCTATGGGAAATGGTTTACAATCCTTTCGAATGTAAGTATAATAGGCAACAGTGATTTTTGGAGGAACAAATATGTACAAAGTAATAAAGAAGGATGGAAATGCGAAGCGTGCCACAATGGAAACGGTGCATGGAACCATTCAGACGCCGGTATTTATGAATGTTGGTACAGCGGCAGCGATTAAAGGTGCTGTGGCAACGACAGATCTGCAGAAAATCGGCACACAGGTGGAGTTGTCCAATACCTATCATTTACACGTAAGACCAGGTGACAAGATTGTCAAGCAGATGGGTGGTCTTCATAAGTTTATGAATTGGGATAAGCCAATTCTTACCGATTCAGGAGGATTTCAGGTGTTTTCCCTTGCGGGACTTCGCAAGATTAAGGAAGAGGGTGTGTATTTCAACTCCCACGTAGATGGCCGCAAGATTTTTATGGGTCCGGAGGAGAGTATGCAGATTCAGTCGAACCTTGCATCGACCATTGCCATGGCATTTGATGAGTGTGCGCCAAGCCTTGCAACCAAGGAATATATTCAAAACTCGGTGGAGCGAACCACGAGATGGCTTGCAAGATGTCAGACGGAGATGAAACGTTTGAATAGCTTAGAGGACACCATCAACCAGAGTCAATTGTTATTCGGCATCAATCAGGGTGGTATTCACGAAGATATCCGTGTAGAGCACGCAAAGGTGATTTCCGATATGAACTTAGATGGTTATGCAATCGGTGGATTGGCTGTGGGCGAGTCCCATGAGGATATGTATCGAATTATTGAAGCGACGGTACCATTTTTACCGGAAGACAAACCGACATATCTTATGGGTGTCGGAACCCCGGCGAACATATTGGAGGCAGTAGACAGAGGTGTGGATTTCTTTGACTGCGTATATCCAAGCCGTAACGGAAGACACGGACATGTCTATACTAATCGTGGCAAGCTTAATTTATTCAATGCAAAGTATGAGTTGGACGCTCGTCCGATTTCGGAGGAGTGCCAGTGTCCGGCGTGTCGCAATTATTCCAGAGCATATATTCGTCATTTGTTAAAGGCAAAAGAAATGCTCGGAATGCGTCTTTGTGTCTTGCATAATTTGCATTTTTATAATAATATGATGAGTGAGATTCGCGAGGCTATCGAGGAAGGACGCTATAAGGAATATAAGAAAATGCGTCTCGATGGCTTTGAACAGGGAGAGTAAATGCAGATCTTACAAGGAAGGTTTTATGCATTTGTATGAAAGCAAATATATTTATAGAAAAAGGAGATTAGATTTATGTATTCAATGTTTTTAACAGCAGAGGCTCAGCAGGTAGCATCAGGTAGTTCAATGGTTATGACTGTAGTTATGTTAGTAGGTTGGTTGGCAATTATGTATTTCTTGCTAATCCGTCCACAGAAGAAACAGCAAAAGGAGATGGATGAGCTTCGCAATGCGATTCAGCCAGGTGACAATATCATGACAACTGGTGGTTTCTACGGTGTAGTTTTGGATGTAGTAGATGATACCGTTATCGTTGAGTTTGGTAACAACAAGAACTGTCGAATCCCAATGCATAAGAATGCAATTGCTGAAGTGGAAAAGGAAGATGAGGATGTAGAGGAAGAGAAGTAAGATATAATTACACAACTAAACGAAATACAATCCAATGTTTCTCATTGTAAGTGATACAATCTGCACCAATGGTTCCGTTTATCTTGGTAACGTGTTTAATGAGGTTATAAAGTCCGATGCCATGAGGTACACAATCTAATTTTACTATGGATTCCTTTGTTGTATAGTCCTTTTTGAAGAAAAGAGAAATTTCCTCAGGGGCATAAAAGCGGTCTATAGGGTTTCTGACTTCAAATGTAACTTGTTCATTTGTACATGATAAGTAAATATATATATTGTCTCCTGCGGTACAAGCTTCTATGGCATTTTGTACAAGGGTGCTTGTAAAATCAGATAATTCAGTTTCACTAGCTTTGCTAATGAGTTTGTCGGATATCACATCAAATTGTATTGTGATTCTATTACGTTCCGCTCTGCAAGCTAGATTATATAATGTAGCAGCTAATAAAGGCATATTAATCTGTAGTAAAGGATAAGCGTGAAGGGGTTTGGCATATTGGTAGGCAGATGAACCTATGGGGGCATTAGATTCGAAAAATTCTAAGGAACTTATGGAATATATGTGTTTGTTAAAAGAAATGGGAAAAACAATTGTTATGGTAACACATGATGAGGATGTTGCAGCGTATAGTGATAGAATTATAAAATTAGAAGATGGTTTGGTATGTATGAATTATACGTAGTAAAAGGGTTAGACCTATTTCTAACCCTTTTAATTTATGTTTGATGCAAAGTATTCCTTCATCAAATCCAGCAATTTCTCCGGCACCCTCAGATTTCCTCTTCCAATTCCAATGGAAATATCCGGTTTTATCACCCCATGAAAATCTGAGCCGCCGGAAACAAGAAGTCCCTTGGTAAACGCCATGCTTCGAAGCTCCTGGGTCTGTCCGTTGTCATAGGTAGAATAGTAGCATTCCATACCGGCAAGTCCAAGTGGGATTAGATAATCCAACAAGGTCTCCACTTCGGATTTGGAAAGCTTATAGGAGTATGGGTGTGCGAGAATAGCGATTCCTCCTGCAACCTGAATGAGCTTAAGCACGTGCTCTGGGGTTACCTGTGGCTTTGGCAGATAAAATGGACACCCCACCCCTAAGTATTTATCAAAGGCTTCGTTTTTGTCCTTACAGTATCCTTTTTCCACCAATACTCTTGCAAAATGTGCTCTGGTGATGACGCTATTTGGATTGCCGTGCTTTAATTCATCTACCGTAAGCTCAATGCCGGCGTCAACAAAGTTTTGCACCATTTTCTCATTTCCTGCTTCTCTGGCAGCCTTTAATTTCTGTAATTCCGATAAGAAATGAGTATCTTTATAGTCCACAAATAATCCCACAATATGAATTTCCCGATTTTGATAATAGCAGGAAAGCTCAATTCCCGGAATGACTTTAATCGCATTCGTTTCCTTGGCGTGGGCGAGTGCTTCCGCTACGCCATCTACTGTGTCGTGGTCGGTAAGTGCAAATTCTGTCAGCTTTGCCTCTTTCGCTAGCTCTACCACTTCTGTTGGAGTAAATGAACCATCAGATGCAGTGGAGTGTACATGTAAATCAATATAGTTCATGGGAAACCTCCTTCGATTTGTAAGCTGATATCCACTATGATGTATGTGTCCAATCCATATTGGATGACACTAAGAATTGCTTCGTTGCAATGCAACTTGTATTATATAGGAGAAGTTGATTAATAATCAAGCTGTTCTTAGTGGTCTAATATTTTTTACTTTGACAGATATCATTTGCGTTTGTGTCTAAGTTGGAATATAATCGACTTAAGTTGATTTTTGCCTTGGCATAGAAAAAATGTGTACAAGCTGTGTAAGAGATTGAGGGTGAGATTATGGGAATTTATAGATTGGGAATTGGGTGTGTGATTATTGTATCCGTGATTGCATATCTGTTCTTTTCCGTGAAACGAAAAAATACAAAAATGCATAGGATTTATGGATGTATGATAATGACTGCCTGGGCTCATTTGGTGGCGGAGTTAGGCGCCATTTATACCCTGACTCATATGGATACAGTACCTGCATGGGTGAATCGTGGCGTGCATCAGATTTTCCTGCTACTGTTTTTAGTTATTTTCTATGAGGTGTATCTGTATATTGTTGCTATGATTGAGGAAGAGATGGGCGGCAGTGTCCGAAAGAGCAAATGGATGTATTTGCCCTTTGGAGCAGCAGCGGTTGGCGTGTTGGTATTGCCAATATATTATCAGCATTCGGAAGAAGGTAGTTATTCCTATGGTCCTGGTGTGATGGTCATATATGTTAGTGTTTGCATTTGTGCAATTACAGCGGTTACCTATATGGTTAGATCAAGAAAAATTATCGGACAGAAAAAGAAAAAAGCTATCGCCATTGCGCTGATTTGTGAGCTGGGTGTTGGGATTTATCAGTTCTTTAATCCGACCTGTCTGATGTCTAGTATAGGTATTGCGCTCCTTTGTATTGGTTTTTATCTTACGGTAGAAAGTCCGGATAATGTACTGATTGAGCTTCTTCTGGATGAGAAGAAAAAGGTGGAAGCGGCTAGAGAAGATGCGGTTATGGCGAATCTTGCAAAGGGAAGATTTCTTGCGCAGATGTCTCATGAAATCCGGACGCCGATTAATGCAATTCTTGGTATGGATGAGATGATTTTGCGGGAGAGCACGGAAGCAAATGTTGTGGAATATGCGGAGGACATCAATGCAGCCGGACAGCTTTTACTTTCTATTGTAAATGAGATTTTGGACCTGTCAAAGATTGAATCTGGCAAGATGGAAATTGTGGAAGCGCAATACAATCTTAGTAGTGTGGTGGATGATCTGACTACCATGATGGTTGTGAAAGCACAGTCCAAAGAGTTAGCATTTAAGGTGGATTTAGACGGTTCTCTTCCTGCGATATTATATGGTGATGATGTTCGAATTCGCCAAATACTTACCAATTTGCTCTCGAATGCGATTAAGTATACCAAGGAAGGTAAGGTGCAATTAGATATTGCCGGAGAGGTGGAGGAAAATATTGTAGTTTTGCGTTTTTCTGTAAAGGATACAGGAATTGGAATTAAGGAAGAGAATATTGCAAATTTATTTGATGAGTATAAACGTATTGAAGAAGGCTCTAACCGCTATGTCGAGGGAACCGGTCTTGGCTTGAACATTACGATGCGTCTGTTAGAATTAATGGGAAGCAAGCTACAGGTTCGAAGTGAATATGGAAAAGGCTCTGAATTTTTCTTCGAGTTGAGGCAAGAGATTAGAGAAGCCGTAACCATTGAGGAATATCGTAAGAAGAATGAGAATGGGAAAGCTTGCGAACGGTGGAAGGGCGCATTTATTGCGCCGAAGGCTCGGTTTTTGATTGTGGATGACAATATGATGAACCGAAAAGTATTTATCAAGCTATTAAAGCATACGAAGATACAAATCGATGAGGCGGAAAGTGGTTTTGAATGCATTGACAAAATGAAAGAAAATTCATATGATATTGTGTTTTTAGACCATATGATGCCAGAGTTAGATGGCGTGGAGACATTACAGCGTCTTAAGCAAATGAGGGATTATCCGTCGGAGAACACACCGATTGTTGCATTGACTGCCAATGCGATTGTGGGGGCGAAGAAGCAGTATATCAACGAAGGCTTTGATGACTTTCTTCCCAAACCAATTATTTACAGAGATGCGGAGGAATTAATTTTGAAGTTCCTTCCTGCACATTTGGTGGAGCATTTACAGGATGTACAAGAATCGTGAAAAACAACTTGTTTTTTTTGTCGATATATGAGAAAATAACTGTTAGATACGGTCATCGGTTGCTCAACGATGGAACCGCTAATATTTTTACATTTTGAAAGGAGTTTCAACATGATTTATTCACATGAAGTAGAAAACATGTGCCCAGTTGCTCAGGGTGTTAACCATGGTTGCGC
>CAYTOQ010000054.1:0-16952 GCA_964439445.1 uncultured Clostridium sp.
CCACATTCTCTATTCAAAATATGACACATATTCAATCTTATACGGACTCTTCGGAAACAGATACTCATACAAATCTACAAAATAATCATCGGTCATACTCGCTATATAATCCACCACCATCTGCTCTGGCGTAGTACCTTCCAAATATGACTCATATCCATACGTTGCCGTATTCTCTTTCACAAACTCGATATGATGCTTATAGAGAATGGAGCTTTCATCCTTAGCTCGTGCATCCGCAAGCAGCTTATCATACATCGTATGAAACATCGGACGAATACTCTCTTTATAAGTTTTCTCCACCGCCTCATTGAAATATATCTTCTCGTAGTTTTCCTTCTTCGTCGCCTTAATTGCCTTGTAATATTCATCATCCATGACAATACAATCCTTGCCATAGCTATTTTCCACGATATTCACAATCAGATTATTGATAATCTCCGGATTGCTCTTGCCAAATGCCTGCTCGTCAAAAATGCTATCACTTTCAATAAGATTTGCCCTCTTGGCATCCTGACGGTCTTTTCCAAGATAAGCAATCATATCACAAATCCTTACTACACAGGCCTCCAATGTATAGGGAACCAATGAATCAATTGCCTTCTCATCCACATAGCACTGCTCATATTTCTTGTCAAAACGTGCAAAATCCTCCATCGGAACCGGACGGTATTCCTGCATAGCAAACTCTCCATTGTGACACAATATACCATCTAATGTCTGTAAGCTGATATTGCGATTCATAATAGCATCCAACACACGAACGCTATGCACATTATGGTTAAAATACTGCCCTGTATACTCCTGCAAACACTCGCTCAAATAACGTTCGCCTGCGTGACCAAATGGTGTATGCCCAATATCATGACCTAAAGCAATCGCTTCAATCAAATCAACATTTAACCCAAGCAAACTACCAATATTTCTAGCAATACGGGACACTAGCTGCACGTGGAGCGCACGTCTTGCAATGTCGTCATTTTTATAAAAGGAAAACACCTGTGTCTTATCTGCATAACGATTGTAATACGGTGTGTGCATAATCTTCTCAATATCGCGAATATAAGCTGGACGAAGCAATTTATTCTTATCCCAATCCTGCTTTCTACGAATCGCTTCTTCATCCTTGGTTCGATGTGGATTCACATCTCCCTTCTGTCGAGCTTTTATAATTCTTTGTTGTAATTCTTGCGACAAATCATTATATCGTTTCTTTTCCATGTCGAGCGTTCTCACCCTTTCTTCTCATAGCGTAATCTTAACCATTTCTATATCTGCTTCCGCTTTACATCATAACCTCAATATCACAAAATGGTGCACGTGATGTGCACCATTTTAACACTATCCTTTACTTCACATATCGCTCCACAAACTCAAACACCTTATTGTAATACGTGTCTGGTTCTGCAAATCTACAATCCTCATGAGTTCCACTTGCAATCGTTAACACCTCATGCTCTGAAGCGATTGCCTTATCTAGTTCCTCGGTCATATCCTCTGTCACATAAGTATCATTTTGTCCACGGATTAACAAAATCGGAACATCTGTGTTCTTTACTTGCTTCACCGCATCTGCCTCATTCAAGCTATAACCAGCCCACACCTTCATAACAGGGTTCAACATATGTAGCATTGGGAATACCGGCCAACTCTCGTGACGCGCTTTATATTCACTCTTTGCCGCATCCCACGCCGTTGTATAAGCGCCCTCTGCTATAATAACCTTAATGGAATCCTTCAAAGGCTCTC
Source organism: uncultured Clostridium sp. (assembly GCA_964439445.1). GTDB lineage: Bacteria > Bacillota > Clostridia > Lachnospirales > Lachnospiraceae > CAG-590. Next base: position 1,750 of record CAYTOQ010000054.1, read on the forward strand.
CTGATAACATGAGTGCGGTATCCGCGCCCAAATCAATACCATGTATTATCACATTTGCAGAAGCGTTCTCTTCCAAAATAACATCAATCCAATTGATTACATCTAATCGGTCTAACCAGCCCATTCCATATAGAGAACCTTCACTTTCACCATGCGCTCTTAGGTCTGGCATTAATACATTATAGCCTTCTGTTGCATAACACAAACCAATATCATAGATATCCTCAACACTTCCATTCTGCCCATGTAAAACCACTACCCAATTGTCGTTTCCTTTATTCACCACAACCTTTTGGGCAACCAAAATCTTACCATCATCTGCTTCTAACGTCAGCTTTTCCATCTTCACTGTTTGGCTCCAAGTTTTTCCGTCCGCCTTCTCGCTAGAAGCATTCGAAAGTGCTGTTGCTGACACCGTCATTCCCTGCTTGCTTATCTGCTCTCCGCTTCGTCCGCGAACCATCAAATCTCTCGCCATGAAGAATCCAACAAATGCTGTGACAATAGTAACCACAACAATCAGTTTAATACCGATCCATATTCCTTCAAAAATCGAGCCTATAATATCGGAAATCTTTCTTTTCTCGTCATGGACCACCGGAGTAGAAGGTGTCTTCTTGGTTACATACACATCATCCTCCACTTTGAAATCTACGGTAGTCTTATTCTGCCTGTCAATAGTCTTTGCACTATCCTTTGAAGCTACAGTTGACTTCTTATCCGGTACAAAACCTTGCACTTCTTTTTTGGCGACAGGCTTTGAATTAGCAGCTTTGTTATCTGTAATCTTACCACCAGCAACGGACTTCGCATCCTTTTTCACTTCCGACGTTGGCTTTTTGAGATTAATATTCTCCCTATCCAGATTATCTTTTTTCTCACCCTTCACATCTGAAGCTGACACTCCAGCCTTCTTTTCCTTCTCTGAAACTTGCTCGGCAGCTTTCTTCAACAGCTCCTCCACCTCATCATCTTGAATCGGTAAATTGGGATTTCTTGGAATTTTCCTTGTTATATTTTCTTTCTTATCATCTGTGCTCCCCATGTAAGAACCTCCTGCTATCTATCCATATGTAACACACTTAAAATAGGTTTTATCTCATTTATAGAAATCTGTCCTGGTGCTGAAACCTGTCCCGCTGCAGCAAATGTCACTGCCGAGCCAAACAATTCGCCAGCCAAACGACTTATCAATCCCTGCGTTCCCATTGACATTGTAATAGTTGGTTTCAATCCACCATTCTCTTTATATCGAAGAGTAGCTGATAGAAGGGTCAACACATCTCGCTCTATCTTCGGCATTACCGCAATCTTCGGAATATCTCCACCATGCTCATCCATATAATTCAGACGACGAACAATCTCCTCCTCATCGGGAGTTTTTTCAAAGTCGTGATTACTGGCAACCACATACACACCATTCTTATGTGCTATGTTACTTACGCGTTCTAACAAACCTTCTGCCATAAATGCTTCCACATCCAGTAAATCAATCCATCCACTTTCGCAGACACGCTGGCAAAGCAATTCATAATTTTCAACGGTAATATTGGCCTCACCGCCCTCATTACTTGTTCGAAGTGTAAACAACAATACTGTATCACCAATAATCTCTCTTAATTCTTTTAACAGCGAAAGCACTGCTTCCACATTGTACACACCCTCAAACCAATCAATTCGAAGTTCTATCATATCAGGCTTCGTGTTCAATGCTCCTTCTGCATAAGATAATATCGTCTCTCGATTTCTCTCCACAATCGGCACACAAACCTTAGGGATTCCCTCTCCTAACTGCATACCTCTTACATTTAAAACATCTGTCTTCATTACTCTTTTCCTCTATATCTTTATCTGATATGCGTTTTGTCTATTTCCATATCATAATAGCACATTTATATAAAAAAGGCTATTTCCTTCACGAAGTCTTAAGAAATAGCCTCTTGTTTTGTAACCCTTTAGAAAAATTTGTTCAATCCTAATCCCAAACCGCCTTGACCTAAGCCTTCATTTATTTTATGAGTTTCTTGTCCAAATCCAGCTTCTACTTCATACTTATCTTGTCCTAACATAGGTCCGCCTTCTTCGTATTCACCTTCGCGTTTTAATCGTCTCGACTCCACCGCCTTAACCGCTTGCTCTATTTGTTCAATCATTCCCTCTGTAATATTGGTTTTCTCCCCATAATTCAAATATGCTAGTATTGTCAGCATCTCAGACTCGCTATCTACAAAATAGCCCGTGTTCTCTTGTTCCATATTCCCAACATTCTTCACTAACTCTAACATCTTGTTCGGCATCATACGATAATCCCAAGGTCCAACTGTTCGCTCTAACATCCTATCGCCTCCTTCACTAGCACTCTTAAATGCATTATACAATAATCCACTTCAATTTGAAATGCTTTTTTTCATGTTTCACTTGACGGACAAATCCATCCTTATCTACAATTCGTTTTTGCGACAAGGTAAAAACCATGCAGCAACGCTCTGGCATCACCACATGGTTTTCATTCAAGTCTTACTTATACTATTATTTAATCTTTGCGCTCTTACTAAGGCCTCGTTTTTGTAATGTTGTCTTGTATGCCTTTAATTTCTTCTTAGGAACCTTCACTGTAAGCTTGCTGTAATTTGCACTTCCAGCCTGCTTAAATGCGTCCTTACCAACATTCTTTGTATTAAGCTTCGTTGTCTTAATTGTAATATTAGTTAGCTTTTTACATCCATAGAATGCCTTTTTACCAATCTTCTCAACCTTAGCCGGAATCACAATTTTCTTCAAAGCGGTACAATTTTGGAATGCGCTATCATCAATCGTGGTGACGTTATTACCCATTGTAACCGTCGTCAGCTTCTTACATCCATAGAATGCTTTCTTTCCGATTTTTAGGATATTGGAACCAATTACAACCGTCTTTAATTTTTTATCATTCTTAAATGCTTCCGCTTCAATTGAGGTAACCTTATAGGTCACTCCTCCATAAGTTACAGTTGCAGGAATCACTACTTTGGAAGACGTTCCATCACCGGCATCCACATAAGCTACTTCTGCATTCTCCACTGTTACCATATAGGTTACATCATTACTCTCATCCGTAAATTCTTCATCTACACCCAATGCACCTTCTGAGCCATCGTCTGGAAGATCATAGCTTTCTGTTGTCGAATAACCACAGGTCGTACAAGTATACTGAATTGTTCCTTCTTCATCTTCCGTTGCAGCTACAACAATGGTTCCAGCGTCCATTGTATGCGTTGCCTCATTCGCAACATTTCCACAGCCCGCTCCAGAGCATACATTCCAATGATGCGTATCATCATAACTCCACGATGAACTATAAGTATGGGTATGTGTAAGCTTTGCTATTTCTTCTGTTTTTGTTGCTCCACATAGGCAGCTATATTTCATCAATCCCTTAGCATTCTCTGTCGCTGCCTTTACAACAGTTCCTGAATTCCATACATGTTCCGCTGGAATGGTTGTGTCACCACAATCTGTATGTTCGCATACCTGCCAGTGATATTCCTCATCATATGTCCAAGCAGTTGCATACGTATGCTCCACATAAACTGTTACCGGAAATACCACACAACCCCATGCACTATTCCATCCATCTATCTTTGTCCAATCGTAATTTTGTGTGTCATTTGGCTTAAATCCTGCCTGATACTGTGTTCCATCAATTGGCACTGTAGTTGATGTTGTAATCCACTGATATTTTCCACCATCCACGTCTGGCAATACAATATCCGCCAAGGTAGAACCACATACCTGTGATACACTTTCAATCTTTTTATAAGTTGGCGTTGCCTTATTAACAGTAAGTACTACTCGAATACCTGATACCGTTTGATATTTCTCTGTATCATTTGGTGTATAGGTTACATAGTAATAATGCGTTCCGGCACTTCCTACTAATTGCGTAGAAGCATAATTCCAAGTAAACACACCATCATTATCACCTGATGGAATTGGAACCTCACCAAAGGTCTGACCATAGGTTGCAGTTAAATTCTCAGGAATTGTATAGGTTGGAGTACCTGCACAAACCTGAATCGATACCTGACAGGTAATTACACCATTTTCATAGGTTGCACCAGCATTTGTAGCAGCAGTCTCCCAATCATAATTATCCGTATCGTTCGGTGTATAGAGTAATTCTACACCCTCTAAGGTTGTAACTTCATCACCAACCGAAACCGTACTATCTGGCCAGCTAAATGTTCCACCACTGATACGTGGCACATATACATTTGCCAAAGTCTTACCTACAACCGTCTGTAATCCTGTTGGAACACTCCATGTTGGAACCTTCTTATCAATTGCACCTAATGTCAATGTGAAGAATTCAGAGGTCTGATTCTTACCCTTGATAATAAAGGTAATTTTCTGTTCCTCCGAACAAGCCTGTGTTAATGTACCATACAAACGACCATCCTTAAGATACATTCCTAACGGTAAGGTAGATGAACTGTCCAATGTATAGGCTACCACACCTTCCTCAATATCATTGGAAATTTCAATACTAGTCAAATCATATAACGGACTACTATAAGAATAATAATTATCTACTACCAACGGCTTATCCGTATCTGTATTCTCAATCCGGTCTGTCGTCTTATTCAGAGTAATCTTATCGATACCCTCTGCTGCATCATAATTCACCCTAACTGTAAATGGTTCATATAATGCAGTTCCTTGCCATGTCGCATCAGTCTGTGCTGTAGCTACTTTATTTTCAGAACCATAGGTAACATTTGTCAACACTACTGTATCTAACAATTGCGTTCCCAGGGTTACAGCGAATGTGCTTCCACCTCGAACATACTGATTTGTATCCCCATCTACACCTGAGGTTCCTACATAATCTCCAGCGATAGTAACACTTTCCACACAGTGACTTGGATATTCCAAAGTCACAGGATAATAAATCTGTGAATAAGATGTACTACTTACATAGGAGTTGATGCTTCCATGAAGATTAAGCTCCTTTGTTGTATATACAACGCCCAATCGATTATAATACGTTTCGCTAAAGGTCTGATCAAACACACCATAGTTAACCAGCTTACCTCCACTGGTATTCACAATTCTTCCTGCCACATCCCACGTACCAGTTTCTCTGTTAATAATTTGACCTGCAGAAGATAGACTTGTGTATACTGTCTTCAACTCACCTGTATTATCTAATGTACTATATACGTAGGTTGTTCCAGTAAATTCTAGACTACCCGTATTGGTCAATGGTCCCTGTATATACAAATTCCCTGCTGAAGTCATTGTTCCGTTGTTCACAAGTGTACCATATATATTCTTCGTATAGGTATTCTCAATATTTAACGCTCCATTATTGGTTAATTTTGCTCCCTCGGCTACACTAAACGCATTGCTTAGAGTAGAAGCAACATTGACTGTTGTACCTTCATCAATAATCACATCTCCACCTGCAATAATTTGCAAGCTTGTCAAACCACAATCCTTTGTAATCGTGTATTCTCCGTCAACCTGTAAGCTACCTTTATTATAAATGTATGCCACATTATCCACTGTTTCCGTTCCATTATAATACGGTGTAATCGTACCAATTGATCCATTCGCAGAATCCGGAATATCAATATACATATTGGCAGCATCACTGAGATATAGCACATAGAAACACAAACCTGAAATGGTTGCATTTTCTGCAACATCCACAAGAATATCCCCTGTAATCTCGGCATTATATGCACAGTATGTATATGGCATTGTTCCTGCATTCCAATCTACATCCAAATTCTTTCCAATGGTACTGTTGCTATACACAAAATAATTTTTATTTGGATACCAATATCCATTGACCACATAATTGGCATTTCCTGTTACGGTACTATTATATATACCATAGAAATATGTATAACTTGAATACAAACCATAACCGGAACTATCTGCACCAAGTGTGACATTTACATCTCCAGCAACTGTTGAATTATCGGCTGCATATGCATACACATAATAATAATCTGTTCCACTTTTTCCGGTTACCTGCGCTGTTCCACCAAACCTATAATTCACATTCCCCGACACGGTAGAACCAGAAGCCGCAATAAATTCAGAATATTTATGTGTTCCTCCGGTTACCTCCAGTGTTACATTTTGGACCGTTCCATAAGAAACACCGTAAACCTTGCTATAGGTATTATTAATGTAACCACCTTCCACATACACGGCAACATCACCATTTACTGTTACTTGCTTTGTACTCGTTCCAGACGCACCATAAATAGCTTTTATATTACCACCTTTGAAGGTAATACTAATATCTCCATCATAAGCAGTCGTTGTGTTACTATATCCATAAATCGTATAGCTACTCAAATTATAGCTAGTAGCACCTGATACTAACAATGGAATATTGTTATCTGCTATCTTATCATGATTATAATCCGGGTAAATGCTTGCATACGATGTATTGGTTGGATCTTGTACCACAACAATCGATGTACCATTTAAATTAATATTGTAGCTTGAAATCGTTACAGTATCATTGATATCAATTTCGTCATAATTCTTTGGCATTACGGAAATTGTAATATCAACATTTACTGTAGTTCCATTTCTACCAGTCACAACAAATGTCACCGTACTTCCGGTCTGATTTTCTTTTGTAGGAGTACCTATAATCTTGCTTCCTGACAATTCCAAACCACTTGGTAATGTGCTACCACTCTTTAATACATACTTAACTTCTCCACCATACGTAGAAGTTGTGTCATCCGAAATCACCAATGTTGCCAAATCATATACTGGCGATTCTTCCGTGTATTCCGTATTTACAATTGCAACCGGCTCTGCAAACTGCTTTGTAACGGAAATCTGTTTTGGAACATACTCTGCCTTAAGGGTAATTGCTTTCCTTGGCATTGTAAATGTGAAACTTGCCGCACTTGTCGCAACATAATCCGCATCATCCACACTATAATAATAATCGTATCCGGTCACAGAAGTCATTGATGTACTGATACTAGCATCCGCACACAAATAATACATACTTTCATCATTCTCTGTCACAAGCTTGTAATTATTCGTAAAACTTAAGCTTGCTTTGTCAAGATTCGTAGAACAAATTACCGGATAATATACATAAGCCCATGTATTATCTTCTGGAAGCGTACCACCCTGAACTATAATATGTCCGTAATAGCCTGAGCCATTGTATGAAGTCGTTGCGGACAGATTACCTTTTAGATAAATTTCACTGTTGGTATATCTATAAAGTATTCCGTCTACTGCCACCGTCACATCTTCAGGAATGGTAAGTTTTCCATTTACATATAATCTTGTTGGAGAAATATTTTCCTTCAATGTATAGGTTCCATATACCGTAACAACACCCTTATTGTCATAGTAATATCCACCATAAGAATTAGAACCAGAGCTCACACTAAAGGACGTAACTGTTGCATCTGTTCCTACAACAATTTTCATTGAACCACTTGTCGTCGCATTATACAACCCATAAAACGCGCCAACGCTTCCTCCATTCAAATACACCTCTAATGTATCATCTGTATCCACTAAATCACCATTATAAGAACCATAAAACTTTCCTACCGTACCACCATTCATAGTAATAAGCAGTTTATCTTTCGCGTCGGCATTGCGAACACCATACATTGTATAATTGGTCAAATCACCAACAAATGCTGGTTCTTCATAATCAGACTGACCATCTTTATTATCATCTAAGTAAATAGCTGTGTAATTATCCTTCGTCTCAATAACCACTGAATTGCCATTCAAATAGATGCATGCATTGGTTTCATCAACTGTAATACGTCCCTCCTGACTCGTCTGCTTTCCGTCTCCCGCAGTAACAACGAAATTCAATGTAAGTGTTGCAGTAGTGTCATTTTTACCAGTTATATGAATAATTGTCTTCTTTCCGTTTTCATATGCAACCGTAGGCGTTCCAATAATTTTACCATCTGTTAACTCTAATCCTTCTGGCAAACCGTTGGTTTCATCCACCGTATAGGTCACCTCACCAGTCACACCATCGTTACTAATTGAAATAGAATTCATATCATAAGCCGGAAGCTCTGCTGTATATTCTTGACTTAACTTCAAAACTGGATCTGTAACAGTCTTACCAACCACAATCTGATTTCCAGTAAACACAACATTAAAGGTTGTTGCACTCGCCTCCATATCAAAGCTATATATGCTTCCACTTACCGCTGCATCGGTTGCCGCCTCAGCCGCTGCTGTTTTTACAGTTGCACTTGTCAGAGTGTAACCTTCATTGGCAGTAATTCTATATTTAAGTGTACTGCCAACCATCGCAAAAGACTGTTCTGGTCTTAGGCTATGGGTACTAACCGTACCTGAAGTCTTCGTTACAGTACCACCCTTTGCAAGGTAGTCTACATTTAATGGGTAGTACAGAGTCTGAATTTTATCCAAATCCTGCGTCATACTTCCACCGTTTACCCAAACGCACGAACCTGTATATTTTCCATTGTCATCTAAAGTACCCGCTAATGTTCCATCTAATGTACCTTCTAATAACATACTTCCACTTGTTAAGTAGATTTCTTTGTTTGCCTTAACCGTAACACCTTCTGGTATCAAGAAATATCCAGCGGTAAAATGTATCACATCATAGGTAGCATCCTCTTCAAATACAATCTTTCCAGCATAATACATCTCTCCCTTATAGACAGCCGTTCCAGCTCCGGTATAGCTAGAACCCGGAACAATCTGTGTATCTTCCGGCATGGTCGATGTATCATCAATCACCATATGTACCTTCTGACCTTCTGATGTAGTATTATAGATACCTGTCGAGGTACTATTGTAGCCTAGAGAAAGGGCTAATCCCTCTATATTAACAGTTACATCACCATTAGTTGTAGCTGAACCCGATTGATATGGATACATATAACCTGCAAACGAAATATCCTTTATCTCTACTGTTGTTTCACCTACAATATTTGAATAGCTTACTCCATAGAAATAACTGTATGTAGTACTATTTCCATAAGTACCGTCCTCTATAATCACACTAGCAGACCCACTCACACTCGCATTCGACAATCCATATACCGCAAGTGACGTTGAATCTGTAATTGTAGATTTGACATCACCGGCAATGGTATAATTATACGAACCATATATTCCATACAGGTAACTTGTAGCAGAAGTATTTGTAATATTGCTAGTCACTGAACCACCACAAGAACCACTATATTGATAGACACCATACACATATTGCGCATTTATATTCTCCATTGTACTGGTAATGGAACCACCCACTGCGCCAATTTGTGCACCATATACATTACTGTATCCATCCACATTCGTAATATCTACTGTCACATCCTTTGCACAGGACAGATAATACGTACCATAGTAAGAATAAAATTTAGAATTGGTTGTTGTCACTTTCGCTGTTCCTGTTACAGTCACACCACTCAATCCATAACTATAAGAACCGCTACTGTAATTCGTAGCATCTTTGTTGACATCTTGAATAGTAACCTCAGCATTACCCGTAACTACTGTGTTCCCTTCACTATATCCATATACACCCCATACACCTTTATAGTAACCGCCCTTAATCGTTACATCTAAATCACCACCGATATAGGCATTTTGAACGGTATAAAGATATGCATTGGCAGTAGATGTATTCGCATTCGCAACATCAATTTTGACATTTCCTTCTGCTTTGGCGTAATACATATAATACAAATAATTATCTAAAACACAGGATTCTGCTGTAGTAATTACTAAATCCTTTCCTATATCTACATACGCTGCACCATAAAGGTATTTCAACGTACCACCCTGTAAATTGATGTCCACCTTTCCTTTGACATTAGGGTATACATTCGAGGAAAGCGTGTTTGCATATATTCCATAGAAATTATTCGAATATCCTCCTGTATATGTGAAACTAAAATCTCCACCGATAAAATCTTCTTCACTTTTGTATCTTCCATACGCACCATATGTATAATTGTAGGATGATGTTGCCGTATCCGGCAAACCACCCATCGTAACCGTAACATTCCCATCTACTTTAGAGTTATACATACCATATTGATAAATTATTTCACAGACATTTTCTGCTTTATACGACAAATTACCCTTTACATATACATTCTGATGTAATCCATAAGAACTATTCGCTCTCACATTATTCAAATATATAGTGACATCACCATCTATTATTGCATAGCCATATACAGAATAAATATAATTAACAGTGTAACCTGACTCTAGTTTTGTGTCTGGATTCACATTCACATCCACGCCACCGACTACATTGTAATCCACAGTGCTTGAATATGAATTCGTACCCAAGAAAGCTGTCATCTGTCCATTTACCACAGCCGTACCAGTCAAATCCAAATCCACTGCCAGATTAGTATTCTTTCCCGCATCCAAACTTGACGCATATGCACCTGACATTTGAGAAAATGTTCCTGCACTTGCATCAATATCAATTAAGGTTCCATATGTACCATCGGACTCTACCGAACTACTATATACATATTGTGCTGTATAAACTGTACCACCAGTCACTTCACCATAAACAGCGGCTGCTGTAGTATTTTTCATCTTATATGATGAGGCATTGATAGCATATAGGCTCCCAATTTGTCCACTTTTTACGCCCATATAAATACCAGCGGCATCTGCGTTTTTCACCTCAATACTACTATTGTACGCACCCATAAATGCACTAGTAGTAAACTCTGTTGACTGTGAATTGGCTGTCATCTCGATTGCTCTAGCACCATCTGACACAAGAGTAGATGCATTGACACCAAACAAAGTCGCAGGTACCATTCCACCATTGATACCTACAATAATTGCTGTTTTTCCTGTTGTATTAATCTCGGAAGAATAAGCAGCACCCATTCCAGAACAACTCACAGTTCCACCATTAATCTGCAAATTAACCGCGGTTGCATTTTCCGTTGTAACAGTAGACTCATATGCGCCAAACAATGTTCCAACTAGACTTCCACCATTTACTGTCAATGTAATAGCTGTTGCATCCTTAGTTGTTATTTCACCTTGATAAACCGCATATATTGCAGGCTGATAACCACTATTCATAGTAATTGAAATTGGTACTTCCGTCTTCTGTTTATACACACCATATATAGTCGGACCTGCAATTACATCTGTTGAATCTCCGACCGTTGCAATGGTATCTTCATCATCAATTGTACCATTTCCATTTTTGTCAATATAAATGTTATTGAACATTTCGTCATCCGTTGAATTCGCCGATTCGACAATAATAATAGAATTACCGTTCAAATTAATACCACTAATACTGGTGCCGTCCTCTCCATAAACATAGGTAATTCCTTTTTCCAAATTCACTGAATCCAATTTCGTCTCTTCTGTTGTTTCTGTTGCATAAGCAATTGAATTCATCATTAAGCTTACACTCATTGTCAAACCCATAAACAATCCAATCACTAAAGGCTTTTTCTTTTTTAGCAACATCGTTTACCTCCTAATACATTCTTTATAATTTCTCCATTTCGCAACAACACAAAAAACCTATTTGATATGGAGGAACATTCCATTTCAAATAGGTTTTATTATATTCGTATATTTATTTTTCTTAAAAATTGCACACGAAAAGGAAGGGCTCTTAAGCGCTCTGCTCTGCTCTGCTCTGCTCTGCTCTGCTCTGCTCTGCTCTGCTCTGCTCTGAGAGATTATACTTCCTTCCCATATGTATAGCAACCTCCTACTTATAATATATACACACTTATGTGTATCATATCCTCTTTATGGAAATAACACAATCTCTATTTCTTTCGGGATAACATTTTCAGCATAATAGACAATTCCTTTTGTGTGTTTTTTCAAGAACGTTTCGGTTATATTTCTAATTCGTTTTATCCCTATCTACATCAAAATCCTCTGGAGGAAAATAACCGTAAGGAGATACACCATATCCGTTCTGGTACATAGCTGTAATATATTGCGTTTCGCCATCTACAGTCAATGTGATGTAACAAAAATCATCCTCAAATTTATCAGTTATCTCCCATTTCTGATCCCTGTAATAAACCCATACACTTCCATCCTCATCATACACAACATCAGGAAAATTATTTATATCATCTAAAAATTCCTCTGCTGTTAATGTTCTCTTTGTTCCATCTTGATTTACTTCAACTCCACCACCACTTTGCTGAACTGATTCACCATTTTCATCTGTGTAATCAAGTGTATATGTTCCATTATCTTCTGTTAGCACTGCGTTGGTACAATCACCGTGTATCCAGATTTGAACGATTCTCTGAATACCCCCAAGATTTTTTGCATATGCGATACTTCCCATACTTATCACAAATGCTACTATCAACGCAGCAACCGCTATTCTTGGTACTCTTCTCTTCTTCATAGAAATAATTTTCTTTTCTTCTGTCATATTCAACACCTCCGTCAATAAATCCGGAGAAGCATACAATTTTTCAAATGTTTTTTGGAATTTTTCCTTATCCGTCATCTCTTCACTCCTCCTTCAGATATTCTTTTAACTTAGCCTTGGCACGAAAAAGTCTGGTACTTATCGTTTTTTCAGGAATTCCTAGAAATGACGCTATCTCCTTTGTGGAATAACCTTCATAATAAAACAGCATCAATGGAACTCGATATTTCTTGTCCAACTTCATAACTGCTAAAAACAAATCCAAATAACTTTGATCTTCAAATCCTATGGTTTCTGCATAATCACTGATATCTTCCATCTTCTTTCGCATAGATCTAAATAGCATCTTGCACTGATTGACAGTAACTTTAATTAACCAATTTTTAATATGAGCATCGGACTCAAACTCCTTGTCGGTTTTGTATAGTTGAATTAATACTTCTTGCGTCACATCATTTGCATCATCTGAGTTCTTCGTCCAACTATATGCCACACGATAAATCATATCCATATACGTTTTTGCAAGGCTTTCAAATTTTTCTTTTGACATATATATGTTCACTCCTTAAGGTCTTACACTAATAATATGCTTGGACTACCGGATTTCTTTCAAAAATTCTAAAATTTATTCAGGACAACTAATTTGCCAAAGTAAATTCAGCCTTATAGCTGAACTTACTTCGACAAACAGGTATATCACATTTACTCTGACAAAATGTTATAGTTATTATGCTATGTTCTGGTAGACATGGAGGTACTAACATGGCTAATAACAAACATTTAACCCTTGATGAACGAATCACCATTGAAACTATGCTAAAACAAAAAGCAAATATTACAAAGATAGCAAATACTTTAAACAAACATCCTACTACCATATCAAAAGAGATACGTAACCATTTAGTATTTCGACGCGTTGGTGCTATGCACTGCAATTACAATGCTTGTGCTCTTCGATTTAAATGTGAAAAAACCAAAATTTGCACAACCTGTCATTCGGAACGTAGGCATTCATTGTGCAAGCGATGTTCTATGTGTAATGCTTTTTGTAAAGATTTTGTTAGACAAACTTGTCCTAAGCTTTCCAAGCCACCTTATGTGTGCAATGGTTGTGGAAACCGTTTAAGCTGTAGTCTCGAAAAGCATTTCTACTATGCCAAAGATGCAGATGCGGAATATCGTCAACTTCTATCCGATTCAAGAAATGGGATTTCTCTGTCGGAAGAAGAACTACGTCATTTAGATGAAATCGTTTCTCCACTAATTAGGAAAAAGCAATCTCCTCATCATATCTGTGTCACGAATAAAGACTCGATTATGGTAAGTGAACGCACGCTTTACCGGCTAATTGATGCACGCCTGCTTTCTTCCATGAACATTGATTTACCTCGCAAGGTACGCTATCGTGCACGCAAAAAGACTGTACATAAAAAAGTCGACAAAGCCTGTCGCGTCGGACGTGATTACGATTGTTTCTTGTCATACAAGGAAGAACATCCTGATTTTCCAATCACTGAGCTTGATTCTGTCGAAGGCAAACGTGGTGGAAAGGTATTGCTCACCATTCACTTTGTAAAAGCTGAAATGATGCTAGCGTTCATAAGAGACCATAATGACTCCCAATCCGTTATAGACATTTTTAACGATTTATACGAAACACTAGAAGCACCTCGTTTCCAAAAGATTTTTCGAATTTGTCTCGCAGATAACGGTAGTGAATTCTCCAATCCAAACGCTTTAGAATTAGATTCCGACGGAAACCTTCGTACCAAAGTATTTTATTGCAATCCAAACGCCCCATATCAAAAAGGTTCCGCAGAGCGAAACCATGAATTTATTCGTTATTTCATTCCGAAAGGAACCGATATGAGCTCTTTTTCCCAAAAGGATATCAGTCTCATGATGGATCACATCAACTCCTACAGCAGAGAAAGTTTAGGAGATAAAAGCCCTTATGAGATGTTTGCCTTCCTATATGGTCAAAAGATACTGGATCTTCTTGGGTGTCACTTAATTCCTCCCCAGGACGTGACACTCAATCGATCCATCTGGAGTAAGGAGGTTGCTTATGAAAGTTGATAAACATTCCATCGATTACCAAATCAACCTAGAAGCTCTTCACGAAATGGAAGAACTTGTTCCTATGACCCTTCACGAGCGCAAATGTCTTCGCCGTTGGGTTTACCAAGGACACGAAGCCGAAAAAAATCCTTGGGATTACTACGATTCGGACGGTTATCCACTGAATTATTTACAGGCATTACGCCTGAAATATGGCTATTCCAGTGGTCCATGGGACTACTGGAAAGGTTCCGACACACAACCATTATGGGATGATGAGCAACAATGTTTCATATCCAAAGACGAATACTGTTAATTAAAACAACAACCAGAACATAGCTCAATACATATTTAAACCTGGGGTGGAATTTACTCTGGCAAAAAAATCGACTAAATACCACGCCTTGTTTGCTATGCACATTTTTCCTTACCATAAACTGATTTTACGATAAAATGCAGAAAAAATCATCCATAGAAAGATGATTTTTTCACCAAATGTAATTTATATACATTTTTATAAAGTTTAACTACACAGTTACTTTGGCAAAACTGAATTTACCTTGGCAGTTGACCATTATTCAGGACAGTTTATTTATTTATTCAAGACAATTGCAACCGTTTTTTAACGATTGCCTTAGTTACGTGCGAGAGAGGGCGCAAGACGTCCAGTGGACGTCTGTTCTGCGCCGACCGG
>CAYTOQ010000055.1:0-16912 GCA_964439445.1 uncultured Clostridium sp.
AATAAAATCTTGTCATTTGCAATTCAATTTTGTCCACTTGTTATATTTCGCTATATGTATCTCCACTCTATATCAACTTCTCCCACTGCTCCTTTGTCATAATGCTCGTATGACCAACCCTTACCTCATTCATTAATGGTACCGAAACCTCATCACAGGTATGATGATAAGTAAATCCCACTTTTTCCTGTACACGTTTTGATTTCTCATTTCCATCATAGTAACCACACCAAATGGTAGACATCCCGAGATTTTCAAAGCCGTAACGCAATAGCTCTCGAACCGCTTCCGGCATATAGCCTCTTCCCCAAAATGGTTTTCCAAGCCAATACCCCAGTTCACACTCATCTTCCTTGTCCGTCATATCTGTGTGACCTTTTAATTTCAGTTCAACTGCTCCGATTGCTTTATCATTGTCCTTTTCACATATGGCGTAGCACTGGGCACCAGTCAAAACAGTTTGTATAATCTTCAAACTTTCGTCCACACTTTGATGGGGTGGCCAACCTGCAATAGGACCAACCGCAGGCTCTTTGGCATATTCGTATAAACTTTCTGCATCGGATTCAACCCAACGACGCAATATTAACCTATCTGTTTCCAATCTCATGTCATTTGCTCCTCAACTTCATTCCTTAATCTCGATAATATTCCCTGTAATCATGTTGCCGTAGCTGGCACGATACAGCTTCTCATAATCCTCAAATGTGACATCACAATAATATCCAAGCAACTCCATATCCACTGTATAGACATTGGCTTTCACACCAATCTCAGACATCCCATTGCGAAGGTAAAACGCTTTTCTTCGCACCCGCTCTGCCGCGTTGTCAGCACTATCGTCCTCGCATTCAATCTCTAGGAAAAAGCGTTTGTCTGCATATTTCTCTTGTAGTAGTTGTAATGCTTTACCACCCAAACCGCTATTTCTCTTATCCTCACTGATTGCAAAATAATCTAGCAACACCATGTCTAGTTCATTTACCGTAATTGCAAAACCTGCAAACTCGCCCTCATGCTCTATCACCCAGATATCTGCTTCTCCTTTGCGATATTTCATCCGAACAATCCAGAGCGGTTTTCGCTCGTACCGGGGAAATGCTGTCTTATATAGTTGTTTTATCTTCTTCCAATCATGACGGAAATCTACTTCTTTTAATTTCATTTTCAATCCTTACATCTCATAAATTATCATCTTTATCTTTGTTTAGACTAAAACCTGTTTTCACCAAATTCTTGGCACCCTTTTCAAAAGAAACATTCGGACAATACTCCAAATCTGCAAAGGCTGACACCTTTCCCTTATATAAAACAGCCTCGCAATTTCCTTCCTTCTTAAGTCTAGTATATAAAGCGGCATTCGTTTGTATCACATACGCACGAGGACTACCCTGTTCATCCATCACACCTACCATAACTTTATAGGTCTCGATTTCATTTACACCACGAAAATGTCCTCCACTATATCTTGGCGCATAAAATGTCTTCACGTCATCATCTAACAAGTATGCAGTCTTCTTTCGAAACTGCGCACGGTCAGTTATAAACACGCTCTTATTCTTTCTATAATTCTTAAACCAAATAAAAACAGTAATTAACATCACCAATATGTAAATCACTTTATGAATCATCCCAAAATATTCCCACGTAAATATAGTTATAAGCAAAAGACACAATAGTGACGAAATCGCCAAACCAATGCTAGGTCCTTCTGTCGTTCCGTAAGCCCGTTTAACCTCTTCAAACTCTTCATCCGAAATCGGATACACCATATCATCTGCATCCTTCATGATGTTTTCAATTCGAAGATTCGGTGTCTTAACTGGTTTCAATGTAGGAACGATTTTAATCATACTGGCACGAATGATAATTGCGATAAAAATCATCACTATGATAATAAGCATAAAATCTAACATGTTGTTTCCTCCCTCGATTTTCTTGACGTCAGGAAAATCGCCAATTTGCATGATTTTGCTGGTCTTAGCAAAATCGTCTACGCTTCCTTTACCTGTTTCCCCGTCATGTGCTCTGGTATTAACCGAAGCAACAGTGTCTCCTTTGCGTAGTTCTCAATTTCTGCTTGTATGTATGCTTTATCCTGCGTGAATTTGTGGCTAAGCTTAGTGCTTATATCGACAATGGTTTCCATATCATCTATAACATCCATTTTCCCAAATACAATTACACTTTTGATATTCAGCGCCCAATCACCATCATCGCGGTATCCACTGTCATATACACAAAACGAAACCTTATTATGGTTGCACAATGCATCCAGACGATGTCCCTTTTTACCACAGTGGAAATAGATATTCCCATCTTCTTCATTGTACCAATGATTCATCGGCATACCGTAAGGGTAATCATTATCGCCAAGGACGGATAACACACCTCGCTTTTCTATTTTCAATAAATGAATGCAATCTTCCATTGGGATGATTTTCTTCTTTCTTGCTACTTCTCTGAACATTGTTGTCCTCCATAAAACTAACATTGTGCCAATCGACAAGATGTTGTAATTTTTGCAATATCTTGTACTAAAACATCTTCTTCAAATTCAATTGCATCTTATCTCCGCTATTCCCATAATATTTTTCATGTGAGGCATGTAAATGGTATCATAATCATTTGCATGAACATAACCAACTATCTCTTCGTTACAAACTGCAACATAAATCCTATCTCGATTACTTGATATAAGCTTAGCCAGTTTTTCCTTCGTTTTCTCTATGGGATAATCTTAACCCATCTCATCACAATTCAATTGATATATCGCAATGTAATCATCTAACTGAACTTCTCTTATTGTTATCTTCATCATATAGCTCCTTTTAACATTATCAGTTTTTGTTCAACCCATCACCAACGTCATACACTCATCCGACGGTTTAAATCCACATTTTTCATACAGTGGTCTTCCAGCCTCTGTAGCATCCAAACTAATCTCTGTCACACCTCTGTCTTTTGCCTCGGCAATCAACATTTCCATCATCTTCATTGCCACACCCTGTCTGCGATATTCTGCGTTGGTATACACATTCATTAAATGTCCTCTTTTTCCTGTTGGATGTGAAAATGTTGGCATCATCTCTATATAACAAAGAGTGGCACAACCAATCACACTGCCGCTTTCCTCATCCATCGCTAGGATAGTCGTCTGGTCACCTTTTTCAAAATATTCTTTGCTATAGGTAACTAACTCTTCTGAAAATGTATAATCATCAGGTAGATTGTTCACTATCTTGAGCATTTCGAATCTGCTAGACATTAGTAACTCCATATTATCATTAGTTGCTGTAATATATCGTATCATCTACTCACTTCCTCTTCCGTCATAAGCAAATTGCTCCACATAACTCATCATTCTGTTATATTGGACAATCGTCCACACAGAAGCTACGACAATTCCTACTAGCTGTAATCCATTATCTAAAATGAAACCTGCAACCACTAGACATATAATCACAATGTAGCCAAGTATTAATGTAAACGCATTTTCCTTTTTCCACTTCTTTTTAAAAAATTCTACTTTCTCCTGTAACGTAAATGTACTTCTACTCAGAACGGATTTGATATTCTTCTCCGCCTCCTGTTTGTACTCCGTTTCCGTTAATTCCCTACCACTGATAATTTCATTGATTGTGATTCCGTACATATCACTTAACTTTTCCAAAATATCCACAGGTGGAAGGTAGGTTCCTGTTTCCCATCTCGAAATTGTCTTGTTTGTCACACCAAGCTTCTCCCCTAGTTGCTCCTGTGTCATGTTATTCTCTTTTCTCAGTTGTGCCAAATAAGCACCTACTACTTTAATATCCATTTTCGCATCCTCCAAAATGTAATTGTTCGATTTTGAACAATTACATCTTATTGTACAATGATAAAAATGTCTTCCCCAGAAATGGCGATTGTAGTGAAATCAAGGGTTAGAACTTATAATATAGGCACTCCTGGTCGCCTATATATTCATACCCAACATCAAATACAGCAGAATTGTTTTCTGCACCTTCACCCACTTGGAAAACTTCCATTTTCTCCGCTTCAATCAACAATACTTCCTGCTCATCTCCGTTTTCACCAAACCATGAACTATAGAAAATGTATTCTTTCAAATCACCCTTCAAAGCAACAACCTGATATCTACAAATATCCCCATATACAGAATGCATGGATTTTACAGATTGCACTTCACCGAAAATCAAAACCAGCTTTCTTGAATCCCATGTTTGAAAAGATATTTTCACTTTATCAACGCCTATTAAGATACTTTCAATATGACCATCTTCAGCAGGAAAACTATCTAATCTCTTTCTACCCATATTTCCCCTTTACTTATCTAAACAATATAAGTTTCGTTTTTAATAAATAAACTCCATAAATAAGTGATATAACTGTACAAACTCCATACATCATACATATCTTATTGATATCCTCGCTCATAAAAAGAGAGCAAACATCTAAAACACCATGACACAAAACACACGGAATAATATTATTGGTCTTATAGAAAAAAACTACAAATACAAATCCTATAGCACATGCACCTATAATCTGAACCATTGTCAATAACAAATCTGCTCCACTGAAAAGATTCACAATATGTATCAGCCCAAACACTGACGATGAAATTGCAACAGCAAACACTTCACCTTTACCCAACAGTGATTTAAACAAGAATCCTCTCATTATCATTTCTTCAATAAAACCGATACATAACATATTTATTACTAATAAGAGTATCTGTCCAAATGAATCCGAAATGCAAATTCCAAAATACAACGGTGAAAACGCAAACAGCACAAAGGGAATGCAATATAATACACCCCGACCGTCCAATTTCTTCAAAGAGTCAATTCCATAATAGGAAAGCATTTGTGTTCTTTTCAAATATAAAATTATAATTGCCACAAACAAAACTCTGAATATACCATTGCACAAATTAGGTACTCCAATAATATCGGATAATATACTAGACAGTTTTAACCCAATTAAATAAATTACAAGCCAGCCTACAGCAAAGCTTACTTTTGTTTTATTTTGCTTCATTTCCATACCTCATTTATCTCCTTAAACCCATTCCTGCTCCACAACCACAACGGTGTATGTACATCAATTGGTTTATACTGTGTATCCTTCAACAATTCTTCCCAAGCACGAATTACAATCTGTTGTACATTGCTTGACTCAAACTCTTCATCTGTTATCAAGCCTAATCTATGAGTGGCTTTACATACATGTGTATCCGGTGCCACTGTCAACTTTTCCAAATCACAGAATTGTCTATCCGTATATTGATATATCACATATAGCCAATAATTACATATCTTCACACCCGATAAATACGGAAACGCTTTCTTGTTATCCACCTGAATATACTGTCGTATCTTAGCTACACTATTTTCATTGATATCAAACAACTGTCGAATATCACCATCAAACAAATCGACAAAGGTTTCGCAAAGCTTAAGCCATATTTCTGTTTGCTTTTGCCTTTGCAAAGCCACTTTATATTTTGTCAGTGCTTGTTGCACTTCTTCAAAAGATTTCTCTAAGCATAGTTTCGGATTAAAAACAAATCGCGCATCAACATCATTGTATGTCTTCAACGCACTTTCCCATAATGTATAGGAGTTTCTTTGGTAGTTGAGTGCCATCGGCAAGGTGAAATAGAGATAATTTTCTAAACTTGCCTTATCAAAATGCGGATTTGCATCTTCTGGCATAACTTCCCCGCCGAGTTCACCATTTTGATGCATGTGTATTAACTTTTCTATAGTTGTGATTGTTGCTTTGTTTTTCATCATCCTACCTCTATGTCTTTTCCTTTTTCATACAACCTCATTAATCTAGGTCTGTTATATCTTTGAACAATTACAAATATTGAATCCGCCAAACCCGCAAAAAATGCTGTGACAATGAAAATCCATATATATTTCGACCAATCCGGCGTAAACACACTAAATAATACTGATGCATATCCCAACAATATAATTAACTCATGTATAATCTCCGCTGCACACATATTTTGTATAATTCCTTCAATGTCATAATGCTCTGTTGAAAACCGCTCTGGTTCATACGTTGGAACAATACGTTTCCATCTCTTTACATCCCACTTTCTAAATAATTTCTTTTCAATTTCGCTTTCTCTAAACCAAAAACTGTTATAATTAATTCCTTTTCTTGTCACATAATCAATCACCGTTCCAACAGCAAGTCGCATAATAAAATGATACGCTATTGTTACCAATGTGATTGTCAATGAAAACCAAAATACACTTTGCATATTTTGATACATAAAGAAACATATTATTGCTAAAATCGTAAAAACAAATGTACATGCTTTAAATACTTTTCTAAATGTCATGGCTATACCACCTTTTTATACTTCTGCTTCCTGCACCCATTCCAACTCTATTGCGGGAACAATCACATAATTGTCAGCACCTTCTCCGACTCTCATGATCACATTACTAATTCCAGCCTGAATAATACTTCTTGCACATAATGGGCATGGTTTTGCCTTATGAATTGAGTTGTCACTTGGATTGATTCCTGTTAAATACAAATCTGCATCTATTGTCTGTTGTCTCGAACAATTGAGCAATGCATTTGCTTCCGCATGAATCGCTCGGCAAATTCCATATCCATCACCTTGATGCATATTTCTTTCCATACGTGGACATTCCCCTATATCGCAACAGTTTTCAAAACCTCTTGGCGAACCATAATACACCTCTTTATAACTCATACTCTAATCATTTTCACTTTCTCCATTATACGACAAAAGGATTGCCACAACAAGCAATCCTCTCGTGTTCTTTATTCTATTCATATACCGTTTTATATAGCTTCTCTGCATAATCAAATAAATCTACTAACTCTTTATCTCCTGTCAAGTCATCCATATTTTTTTCTACCGTATATAAATCTTCTTCATCCTTCCCTAACGCACTAACAAGCGACTTTCCTTCCTTGTCATATCCTTGCCATAAAATCAAAATATCTTCTCCATTCACGTTTAAATAGCAATCAAGGTCTTTCGCATGAAAATCCGTTGAGAAGTCTAAGTATCCTGGCATTGTCTGGTTCGGCAATGCAAAATAGATTTCATCACTGTAATCAATAATATAATAACCACCTTTTGAGCAATTTTCATCAATTGAATACTCGTATTGTTCGATTCCGTTCTGAAACTTACTTTCGACTTTGTCTTTACAACTACTCCACACAAAATACCACCCTATTGAGACAACTAAAGCAACTGCAATAATTGCTCCTAAGACATTTTTAATGTGCTTTGCATAATGAATATCCTTATTCAGTTTTTTTGTCATTTTTAAATCCTCCTTAAGCATTTTGTCTAGAGAAATATCAAAAGTGTCACTGATTTGTACTAAAGTTAATAAATCAGGATAACTCTTTTCATTTTCCCAGTTAGAGACTGTTTGTCTTGTGACATGAAATAGTTCTGCAAACTTTTCCTGTGTCAGATTATTTTCTTTTCTGATATTTAAAATTGTCTGACCTAATTGCATCCCATATCCTCCTTTCAGTCTCATTATGCTTATAGGATTAAAAAATTACTAGCAAATCACCTTTTACATCAAGCAAATTCCTTCGCAAATATTATTTGCGCCCAATAAAATGAACGATTATTGCAACATCAGCTCATAACGCATATCTACTTTTGACGTTCCTTCAATTAAGCAAGTTTCACCGTTTGCTCGAAATCCATTCGCTTCATAGAATCGTATTGCGGACAAATTATCCTTAATGACCCATAAAAAGATTCTCTGCTTATTAGCCATTTTTGCTTCTTGAATAAGATATTGCATAAGCTCTCTTCCAATACCATTTCCTTTAAAAAGGGGCTCTACATAAAGTTCGCAAAGTTCAACGTTGTTATCTTCAAATTTTCTATTAAGAATACCCTTCAAGATTCCATCATCGTAGACAATCACATTATCAACCAAGGACGGATTGTTGCGATATTCTTCAATGATATCTATTACTTGCAACTCATTAAATGATACAAAATCATTGTTAAATATAGGTCTATATGCAACTCTTTTTGCAAATACAATTATTTCCGCTATTCGTGATATATCCTGCAATGTAGCTTTTCTTACCATAATCTTTGTTCTCCTTAAAGGTAATAAATCAATCGCATAATAATCTTAAACTCTCAACCTATTAACTCGATACTAAATTAAATTCTTATACTCTCTTCTGCCATCCACAATCGCATAAATGATTACACTTTTTTCTTCTTCATTTACCTTATAGAACACCAAATGCCTTTCTATTATAAGAACTCTGTAACCTTGTTTACGCAAAGTAGAATATCGCGGAGTACTACCAACTAATGGAAAATCACCTAATTGATTAATTGCATTCTCAATTTTATCTAAATAATTCAACGCAACATCTACACTACCAGAATCATCTGCAATATAAAAGATAATCTCCCGTAATTGTTCCTCAGCCTTATCGGTTCTGATTATTTTATACTGCATCCGCCACGCCCCTTTCCCGCAGGGATTTTCGAATATCATCAAACGTATCTTGGATTGGTGCTAATCTACCATTAACAACATCTTCTTCTGCTTCTGCCAACGTTCTTAGCAATTCCAGTTCTGCTTTCATTTGGTAGTAGTCCTGCAATCCTAATACCGCTGTGTCCCCACGCCCATTCACAGTAATAATAACAGGGGTTTTTTCTTCTCTACATTGTTTTGATATCTCATTATAATGATTTCTTAAATCCGATGATGGTCTAATTGCTTCCATGGTTTGCACCTCCTTATATAGTCACAGAATATCATAATTTGCATATGTCTTCAATGCATTTTTGTGGTTTTAATATTACTTAATACAATTCATAATTACGCTAATCATCATTTCCTTTTCATCAGGTTTGGACTCAGCAATCATAATAGTAAGCGCGACTAAGGTATGATCATCAATCAGCTTTTCTCCATCATCAAAAAGCACACCATTTTTATCAAGAAAATATAAAAACATAGTTGCAGCAATCCTCTTGTTACCATCAAAAAAACTATGATTTTTCGTTACAAAATATAATAGATTAGCTGCTTTTTCTTCCAAGCTCTCATAAATCTCCTGACCCGCATAGGACTGATAAATATTACCTATACTTCCCTTAAACGAATCGTCTTTTTCCTTTCCAAACAAATCCGATTCATCCCCAAATCTCATCGTTGCAATAACATCCATACATTCTTCATATGAAAGTACATATGTCGCCTCATTCCCCTTAGGACGTTGCATAGTTTGATGGTCATAGGAATCTAATAAGTCTAATGCTGTACTATATCTTTCAATAACAGAAAGTACTTGTTTGCTATCCAGCTCATTCTCTGTCCGCTTCATAATTCGTATCACCTCACCTAGTTGACTGATACGATTATTATTGACTGCATAACCCTGAATAATGTAATTCTTTAATACGTTGTTTGCCCACTTACGAAATTCCACACCACGTTGAGACTTGACACGATAACCAACAGAAATAACGACATCCAAATCATAGTACATCGGTGGTCTCGAAGCTTTATTTTGACTTCTGTCGAAAATTTCGACAGAAGTATCTCTGTCTAATTCACCTTGTTCGAATATTTTATTAATATGATATGCAATAGAAGAGCGTGCTGTATCAAATAACTCACTCATTTGCTCTTGCGTTAACCAAACTGTTTCCTTATTAATTGGAACAGACAAAACAATGCTCCTATCTTGTGTTTCAAATAATACAATTTCATTATTCCCTTGTACATTCTTTTGACTCATTCAAATCCTCCCCAAACTTTCGCCAAAATGAACATCTAGCAATAAATCGTCAAATCTATCCAAAACAAATCATGTTTGCCGGTCAATCGCCAAACTAACCACATCTGTAACTAAATTAATATTATCCATCAGCTTCAAAGCACGCAGCACGCACTGTGTGTATTTATTATAGGGTAATCTACACATATTGTCAACGCCATAATAAAAAATCTTGTTACTCTCATGCCTAATTATTCAACTACTTCTTTTTCTTCGGCATCGGTAATTCATCATACATTGCCTCGAACAACTTCTTCAAAAAATCCTTATTCTCAACCTCATCCACAAGCAACATTTCCTTTGCACCTTCGTATGGCAATTCATAGGTTGCCTCTGGCATAAGGGTAACTGCTGCATTTACTGGTTTTATAAGAAAGCGGTCATCATATATACCACCCACAATTTTCCCACGATAATAAATGATATATTCTCCCATCATTTTTTTGTATGTAATCTCATCCAGTTCTGAAAGCTGTTCTAATATAAAATCCAAATATTCTTTCGTTGAAGCCATATCTTTTCTCCTCTCCGTTATTCATCCAACATAAGTTTCCCTTGTTTCGCTTTACTCTTTAATCTCTCCATTTTGCACAATCAGATAACAGGCATATCTCGACAATTCATAATCTATCACCGGCTTTGTTGTTGCACCTGCATCTACGATTTTGCTGACCTCAGCAAAATCGTATGATGGTTCATGACCGCTATTCTGGCAAGCAATCATTGCCCTTTTTATAACTTTTTCAAAATTACGCCATTGTACATATTCTAAAGCTATCGCCAGTTTCCTTGCGTTCCAAAATTCACTACCATCTTCTCTAATTGATTTTATATCTTCAAAACGCTTATATTCTTTTGCAATTAAATTACTCATTCTGCAACCTCCTAATCTATTATTCACAATCTGCTCTTAATTCTCAAACAAGCCTCTACATGCATAATCCAATGTCTTGAAAACGGCATTTTAATTAACCCCTTAACATCTTTTTCACACCAATAATCAATTAACCAAATGGCAGATTCATCCTTACTTACAACTTGCAGATTTTGTATCAAGACTTTGTCATCCTTAGTCATTTTCTGTTTCAAATCTGAATACTCTAACCCTTCCAAAATATCATCCGTGCTATTCTTCACTTCCGTAATGTATCTATAGATTTCATTTATATTTAACTGTTTAGAAAACTCTACAATCTGCTCCTTTTCTAGCTCATTACCTGTGGTAATAATTGGCGACCCTATACGCTATTGATAATCACCTGAAAAGATTATTTGCTCATCATCATTTATCAAAGAGTGCGCAACAATATCCTCAATTCTAATAATATGTTATAAAGAAAATGGGTTATCTGTATAAAATCATGTAATATTTATATTTCGTCCCATCATGTCCAACTAACATTTCGTCTGACTCAGTAAAATTCAGTTTCAATAATGCTTTTCTTCTCTCGTTTGCAGTCGGTATGACCTTCGTTGCAATCTTGTCACAGTCAAACAGCTCAAACGTTAATGGGACAATTAATGATAAAATACTGTCCATATCTTTTTCATTTTCATAATCGCTTCTAAGGTCAAGGCGCAACAAACCACAATTGGTAAAATAATCATCTGCATCTCGATGAAATAACTCAATCGTTCCAATAGCTGTATTTATGCTCTTGTCTATAATTGTCCAGCGAACAAAACAGCTTTCCTCATAGGAAAGTAGCCAAAAATCTATTGCCTGTTTCATGCGTTGTTCTGTTGTATAATAAAAATCATCTCCATGGCAATTGTCGCTATTGAATAACGAAACTGCATTTTTATCTGAATATACTTTTAACAAATCCAAGCAATCATCTTCAGAAACAAACCTTAATATATATTTTTCATTTTCAAATCGAGGACAATTCTTGTAAACATCTTCCACTTTATTTCTCCTCCCCAAATTCACTAATCACTCTAATTTTGCCTATAATATTCTGATTAAACACCTCTAATTCTTTTGTTCCAACTGGTCTGTATAAAATCATATTATTTTCTCCTTTTACATTTCCGCTCTATTCATTTTCATATTGAACCCATGGCAAATCGCTATTCTTATATCCGCCACATTTATGTAATTCCATTTCATAATCACATGCAGCAACTGCTGGAATATCACTTGACCACATTATATCTAAAATGCGATTTGTTACATTGACTTTATCACATTCAAAATATAATTCCATAAAATGACTGAAATATAAAAATCCATCCGGAAATTCTGAAGTTCTAACAACATCTGCTTCTTCGTTTTCATCAATATATACTTCAAAATTTTGAAATATATATGTGCCATATTCAAATTTCTCAAAATTAAATTCGCTAGTCAGTTGCTCAATCAAATTGTCTAATTTAAATTTACTAACGTTAAAATATATCCTGCAATCCATCTCCATATTATGAATTCCTCATCAATCCACTAATCTCTATCAGCTCTTTTAATTAACCACTTCAAAAACTCTTCCATATATCTCTCCTGCGGTGTAATTACATTGATATCCACCTCCGGAAATGCCTTTGCATATTCTTCTAGCATTTCCTTCAAATTCTCCTTCGACTCCATATAATCCTTGATAATATAATTCTCATCCATTCCCAATTTCTGAAGAAGAATCGCTGATACTACCCCCGTTCTATCCTTTCCAGCATTGCAGAAAAACAACACATTAGTATCTGCACACATAATCGCATCAATAATTTTGTCCATGTATTCATCAACCATTTTGATATATGATTTTGACACGTCCTTGACAGATTGGGGAATTGCGTTACCACCTGTTACAGGCATACAATAATAGTGAAACCGTTTATCTTCTATCAACAGACATTTCTTTCGTTCTCGTTCTGCATCGTCTCTTAGATCAATGATTGTACAAATGTTGTTGTCTATCAACCATTGAATTTCTTGTTCTGTTATGTCATTTGGAACATCACTGCGAATATATCGCAAGGAATCTGGTAAAATTGCTCGTGTATTCTGTGTACTTTTCAAAAAACTTTTCATCGCTCCACACCTCGATTATCTTTTCAAATCTGTCTTAC
Organism: uncultured Clostridium sp.; assembly: GCA_964439445.1. Classification (GTDB taxonomy): domain Bacteria; phylum Bacillota; class Clostridia; order Lachnospirales; family Lachnospiraceae; genus CAG-590. The sequence goes on from CAYTOQ010000055.1 coordinate 12,919, forward strand.
CTTCCGGGCACAGTTAAAAACTCCATTACATCCCATCGACACATTGCTATGCACATAACACATAGCAGCAGCCCAATCACAATCAAAACACCTATACTTTTCCTATTCATTGCATACATTTTTCGAATAAAAATAATGTTAGGTAAAAGTGCAAATACTAACCAAAACGTAAAAAATATAATTCCTATTATAAATGCTGTCCCTTCATCCATAGAATAATCATACTGATATATGAGCCCTGTCAGATTAAGAAATGTCATAGTTAGCCAAACCGGACTGATAAAACACATGATTGCACACCAAAGCCCACATATAATATATAATATCTTTTTCATAGTAACTCCTCAAACATGTATTATAAATTCAAACAGAAACACCCTTATCATCCATCCAGTTTTAACCACAGCTATATGTTCAGCCCTCGAATCACCTCAAAAAAATCTTTCGGTTGCTCCTTCACCGCCCAATGTTTGCAGTCCTTTAAGATAACCACTTTACCATTTGGTAAAATATCTTCTAAGCCGTCTAAGTCTTTAGCAGAAACTAACGGGTCTTTCTCACCATTTACAAAAACCACTGGCATAGTCAGCTTATTCAATACATCCTTATAATATGGAATTGCTCCATCCTTATTACAGGAGCTTCTCTGGTAATCCAGCATAGATTTACCTGCACCATCTTCCTTGCAGGCTCTCCACACCTCATCCACAATTGCATCTGTTATTTTGTTCTTATCACCAATCAAGGAATAAGAGATTGCCCATTTTGCAAGCCATCTGCTCTTTGCCATCCACTTGTACTGCGTAATTGTAAAATTCGTTTTATGAATATACCAGTTAGATAGTGCATGAAATGGCATTTTCTTAGAAATCCCCCAAGCATCCACTGGAACTAACGCTTGTACAGACTCTGGATATTTCAAGGTATATCCAACGGATATTGCTCCGCCCATGGACAAGCCAGCTAATATGAACTTCCTTAAGCCTAACGTCACTACTACTTCTCGCACTGCCTGAATATGTGTATCATAAAAATGAGAACCACATAAATCATCTGGTTTATCACTCTTTCCATAGCCAAGCAAATCCAAGGCATACACTGTATATTCCTCAGTAAACTCCTGTATTACCTCAGTCCATGATAACATTGCATTGTCGCATCCTCCACCATGTATTAAAACGACTCGTTTATTTCCTATACCCTTTTTGTAAACACATATATTTCCATGGGATGTTGTAACATTTATTTGTTCCAAAAATCCTCCTCTTAATTTGACAATTTGCCCTTTTTCAAGCAAGCTATGATATATGTCCATCGCAGGTTCCCCATAATCAACATACAATTCTCTAGGAAACCCTCCATATTCCCAAGACAGTTTTAAAAATTCATCCTTTTCGATATTATTCGCCCCCTTTTTTCCCTGTCAACAACCTCGCCATCAAATAACTACTTAGTGGTATCACAATCAAACATCCAATCGCACCAATCAGCAATCCCGACACCTCCTGAAACAGTGCCTTGGAATTCAATATGTAAGCCATATTATCCTCATTTTTCATAAACAGCACCGCCAGCATAATACACTCTCCAAGTCCTGCGAAGAACAGGGTATTGATAGTCGTTCCAAGGATATCCTTTCCAATCCGCAAGCCTGCATGAAACAATTCCTTTTGTTCAAGCTCCGGCTTATTCACATATACCTCGTGCACCGCCGTTGTGATAGCAACTGCGGTATCCATCACCGCACCCAAGAGACCAAATACCACCGCCGACAACATAATTGCCGACATAGAAATATCAAGGTCTGCTGACAAATACATGCTGATTTCTTCGTACTGGTCAATCTCGTTATATCCACTGATTCCAGCGAACCACAACACCGGCCCTGCCGTCACCATTACAAACAAAATGGTAAGACATACGGAAATGACTGCCGCATGCATTTTCACATTTACACCGTTCTGGGCATAGAGGACGATTAACACAATGCCGACACTAACCAACAAGGTCACTGGTATCACCGGAAGTCCCCATGCAATGAGATAAACCTCCACAAGCAATGCAAAGCCAGTTCCCACCAAGGCAAAAAATGAATCCACGCCGCGGTTGCCACCCACTACCATCATGAGGAAAAATAGCAAAATCAAAAGAGTAAGTATCATTTTACAGCACCTCCTTTGGTAGGAGCCCATTTATGTAACAATAGCACAGAACAAAGACCAGAAACCGGAATTGCCAACACAATTCCTATTGCGCCCACTAGAAACCTTATAATCTCAAATACCAACTGAAAATGCACCAAATGATACAGCGTATAGCCATTCATAATCTTGATAATCACAATGGGAATGGAGCCGCTAATGTAGGTAAAGAACAACACATTAATCATGGTTCCCATAATGTCATAGCCCATTTCACGCACCGAGGTAATGATATCCTTTGTAGAAATGTCCGGTGTCTGTTGCTTAATCTCCGCTACTCCCGCTGCAATGCTGATGGTAACGTCCATCACCGCACCGAGACTTCCCATCAACACGCCTGTCAAAAATAGTTCTGGCAGGTCGGTAGGATTAACCACATAGTCCATCATTTCATAAGACAGCCGGTCACTACAAGTAAGTACAATTTCATAAATTCCAAAACACAAAAATGTTGTCAACAGTGTGGCAAGAATCGCAGCCAAGGTTTTCTTTTGAAAACCACCTGCAAACAACAATGTAAGTACACTAAAAAACAACATCAAGAAAAAGGCAGTCGCTACCAAGTCCGCGCCCTTGCCATAACGCTGCAATGCCACAACAAATACAGCAATATTGATAATCAACGTAACTGCAATGAAACCACCCTGCTTTTTGTTCACAAAAAGCAAAAGTGCCACAAAAAGACATATCAAAAATGCAAGATGCCAGTCTCGTTTCATTCCTATAATCTGCCCCTTGTCTGACTCATCGGAAACTGTGACAAACAGTTGGTTCCCTTTCCGATAACGCTCATCATTAATGCCAGAGGTGGAATAGGTGTTGGTTAAGGATATCTCATCCCCCTTGCGGGCACCATTTAGAATCACTGCTTTGATTTGCTGGTCATAGTACTTCTCTATCTCCTCATTGGGACCATATTCCTCGTAAGCAAAGGTATTCTCGACTTTGATAACACGAACAATGGTATCTTTATATAGAAATGCATTGCAGAACATGAAAATAAGGAATGCTACGATTAACAGTACTCCGAGCATCTGTATACTATTGAGTTTGAATTTCATGTGTTTTTTCAATGTCATGTACTCTTTCCTAATCTCTTTTCAAATAACATTATTCGTCCGCATTCTCCAATTGGCGGCTAAATTACTGCATGCAATTTCTCCAAAACATCTGCATCATCAATCGCAATCAAGCTTGTGGTCTGCTTATTACAACCAGAAGGTGCTGCAAGTCCCACATCCATAATCTTCGTTAAATGTTCCCGTGGAACTACAGTGTCCTTATATTTCCCACGATAACTACATCTATTATGTATTGCTTCCATTGTGTTCATAATCGTCACCTGCCTTAAACTCATTTTGAAAAGAAGACATTAGAACAAATCTTAATGTCTCCATCTCTAGCAATAATTTAGATAACCCCTATTGGCACTAAACTATTATCTTTATCAAGCGGAATAACCATCGGCGTCAAACATACCACTGCACCTTTTCCAATTTCGCACCCCAAACTAGGTAGCACCGTAAAATTTCGCAATGCTTCTTTTCCTGGTTCTGCTCCTTTTTTTATTTCAATTGGATAAATGATTCCATTCTCCAATATGAGCAAGTCAATTTCTTTTCCATTGTTATCTCTATAATAAAACAACCTACTTCTCACATCTATTCCTTGATTCGTATACGATTTGATAATTTCAGATATAACGTAGGTTTCAAACATAGCTCCCGCCATTGCCGACAATTCCAATGACCTTGGATTATTCCACAAACTTAAATAACACGCTAACCCTGTAT
>CAYTOQ010000056.1:0-16806 GCA_964439445.1 uncultured Clostridium sp.
TGTGTTCTTGGGTGGAGTCTACCTTATTTAATCCGAGTGTTAATTTACGCTATCTGGAGTAACAAACTTTATTGACAAAAGAATATTCATACCATACAATAAAGTTATAAGTGAATTATAATTCACAAATGTGGGGGTTATGTATGAATAATAGTTTTATTAACAGAAAAGACCGTATCATTGCTTCGGCTATTGAGATTATCAATGAAGCGGGCTTGGCCTCGCTTACAACCAAAACGTTGGCGATGAAGGAAAATATGTCAGAGTCTTTATTGTACCGGTATTTTGGGGGGATTGACGAAGTCCTGGTGGAAGTGGTAGATACATATACCAAGTTTGATAAGGCCATGCTTGCGACGATTGAGGCGAAATCAATTCCGCATTTTGACAAGGTGTTGGAGGTGTTTCGAACGCTTTCAACCTATTATGCAGGTTATCATGAAATGGCGGCAATTGTATTAAATTATGAAGAACTACTACACAATGTTAATACGAGAGAAACCATAGCGAGATGTATTGAAATGCGAACGAGTTTCATAAGAAAAGAATTTCAGGCAGCAATACAAGAAAAGGAAATCATTGATACCTTTACCGCAGATGAGTTGGCTTGTATGTTTTTTGGAACGATGGAGCGTGATTTGCTAAATCGACGTATTGAAAATGAAAATCGTAGTCATAAACAAGTAGCAACATCCATTTTGGATAAATTAGAGGTTATGTTGAGAAAGGGAAGTATATAAATGATTTGATGAGGGCGAATCATAATACAATATAGTAGAGTGGAGGATTCTTTATGAGAGTATTAATTGCGGATGATGATTTTGTCAATAGAAAATTTTTAGAAAAGGTGCTTGCTGAGTATGGTGAAGTAGTTGCAGTGGATAACGGTATGTCTGCTGTAGAAGAAGCGGTAGCTTGTATGGAAAAGAAAAACGCATTTGATTTGATTTGTTTAGATATTATGATGACAAGATTGGATGGCTATAAGACATTAGAGGCTATTCGAGAAGCAGAGCATAAGTTGGAAATATCGAAAAATGATCGCGCTAAGATTATTATGATAAGTGCATTGGATGAGGTGGCATTAGACAGTATTCAGGTATGTGATGATTATGATGCATATATCTGTAAACCAATTGTAATGGATAAGTTCAATTCGCTTTTGTCTAAGATGGGTTTTAAGAAGTAAGAATAGAGGGTATACTCATGGATTTATTTGACTATATGAGAGAAACGAATATGGAAAAAGAATCCCCATTAGCAAAAAGATTGAGACCAACAACCATTGACGAGGTTGTTGGTCAAAAACATATTATAGGGAAAGATAAGTTATTATATCGAGCAATCCAAGCAGATAAGTTGAGTTCAATAATTTTTTATGGACCACCCGGAACTGGAAAGACAACATTAGCAATGGTAATTGCCAATACAACCAGTTCTATTTTTACGTCGTTGAATGCTACAACGGCTGGAAAAAAAGATATGGAAGAAGTGGTAAGACAGGCAAAAGAGAATTATGGTATGTACCAAAAAAAGACGATTCTTTTTGTAGATGAGATTCATCGCTTTAATAAAGCGCAGCAGGATTATTTATTACCCTTTGTAGAAGATGGAACAATTGTTTTGATTGGTGCGACTACAGAAAATCCATATTTTGAAGTAAATGGAGCGTTGATTTCACGTTCTCACATTTTTCGCTTAGAGCCTTTAGACAAGGACGACATTAAGGTGTTATTGAAACGTGCAGTGTATGATGTGGAAAAGGGAATGGGAGCGTATAACGCAGAGATTGATGAGGACGCATTGGATTTTCTGGCTGATGTCAGTGAAGGAGATGCACGTAATGCACTAAATGCTATTGAGTTGGGTGTGCTTACGACACAACCTTCTGAGGATGGGAAAATTCATGTTACGCTTTCCGTTGCTGAGGAATGTATTCAAAGACGTGCAATACGTTACGATAAAGATGGAGACAATCATTATGATACGATTTCTGCATTCATTAAAAGTATGAGAGGATCCAATCCGGATGCAGCGGTGTATTATTTAGCGAAGATGCTACAAGCTGGTGAGAGTGTGACATTTATTGCAAGAAGAATTATGATCCATGCATGTGAGGATGTTGGTATAGCGGACCCTCAGGCAATACAAGTAGCAGTTGCGTGCGCTCAAGCAGTCGAACGTGTAGGAATGCCGGAAGCCCAGATTATATTAGCGAATGCAGCTATCTATATTGCAGGAGCACCAAAGTCAGATGCGGTAGTTAATGCAATTAACAGTGCTATGGATACGGTGCGAAGTCAAAAAACAGGAGCGGTACCACCACATCTGCGGGATGCACATTACAAAGGTTCGCAGGATTTGGGACATGTAGGATATCTCTATCCACATAATTATCCGAATCATTTTGTAAAACAACAATATTTGCCAGATGAGATTCAGGATATGAAGTTCTATTATCCATCAGAAAACGGATATGAAAAGATCGTGTATGATAGATTGAAGATGCTATATGGAGAGGATGATTAATTCATGAATAGGATGAGAAGAGTTACAGCATGGATTACAATTATAATTATTGTTGGTTTGATTATCGGAACCGTTATATGTGCAGTTATTGGAAGCAAGTATTTCTTTGGTATGTTAGCATTAACCTTTTTGATTCCGACTGTTTTGTGGATATATATGTGGTTTTATAACTTAATCAATGATAAAAAAGAAAAGGAGCCGGAAGAACCGACTCCATAATAGGGGAGGATAAAGTATTATCGGATTTAATATGGTTATTAAATCCGTACACTTGCTAAGAAGGTTTTTGGTTGATAAGTACCTTCTGTATCAAGTGATATTATCATTATATCCAATGAAATCTTTTTTATACATTGAAAAAGTATAAGTGGTTTGATATAATCTAGCTGTTGTACGCTTATGTGTATAGCAGCATTTTATTTCGAGATAAAAGGAAGGTAAAAACAGATGGCTTTATTAAAGGATTGGCGTGAATACGCATATGGATTGGATGACAGAACACCAGAAGGAAAGCAGTTTTGGTTGAATTATTTTGGAGTGGAACAGGGAATTTATAAGAAGCTTTTATCAAATCCTGATGAGGTTATTTCAGGAACTGTTAAGGAATTAGCGGATAAGTTTGAAACTACCGTTCAATTGATGACTGGATTTTTGGATGGTATTAATGATAGTTTAAAGACCCCTAATGACATTGAAGAGATGGAAGAGGATACGGTTGTATCTTTGGATTTTGATTTGGAGAAGCTTTATATGAATATGGTTGGTTGTAATGCTGACTGGTTATATGAGTTGCCTGAGTGGGACAACTTGATTTCCGCGGAGAGAAGAAAAGAGCTTTACAAGACAGAGAAGAGTTCTCGTACGGTAGTTAAGCCTGCTAAGGTTGGACGTAATGATCCTTGTCCTTGCGGAAGTGGACGTAAATATAAGCAGTGCTGTGGTAAGAAATAAGAGAGGTATATATGAGTAAGGTTAGAACAAGATTTGCACCAAGTCCGACGGGAAGAATGCATGTGGGTAATCTTCGTACTGCACTATATGCATATTTGGTTGCAAAGCATCAGGATGGAGATTTTATTCTAAGAATTGAAGATACAGATCAGGAACGCTTGCAGGAGGGTGCGGTTGATATTATATATCGTACAATGCAAGGAACTGGTTTACTTCACGATGAAGGTCCAGATAAAGATGGCGGTGTAGGACCGTATGTTCAAAGCGACCGTCAGGCACAGGGAATCTATATGGAGTATGCAAAGCAGTTAGTAGATAAGGGCGAAGCATACTATTGTTTCTGTGATAAGGAAAGATTAGATAATTTGATGGAAGAAGTCGTGGATGGTAAGAGCGTTCGCAAGTATGACAAGCATTGTCTTCATTTATCTAAGGAAGAAGTAGAGGAGAAGCTTGCAGCAGGTATTCCGTATGTGATTCGTCAGAATGTACCTGAGGAAGGCGATACAAGCTTTGAAGATGAGCTATATGGCACAATCACAGTACCGAATTCAGAATTAGATGATATGATTTTGATTAAATCAGATGGATATCCAACCTACAATTTTGCGAATGTTGTGGATGATCATTTGATGGGTGTTACGCATGTGGTAAGAGGTCAGGAATATTTATCTTCTTCGCCAAAGTATAATCGGTTGTATGAAGCATTTGGCTGGGAGGTTCCAGCATATATTCATTGTCCAACCATTACCAACGAGGAGCATCAGAAGCTCTCTAAGCGTAGTGGACATTCTTCGTATGAAGATTTGTTGGAGCAGGGATTTGTGACAGAAGCAATTGTCAACTTTGTGGCGTTGCTTGGTTGGAGTCCGGAGGATAATCAGGAAATTTTTACATTAGAAGAATTAGTAAAAGTGTTTGATTACAAGCATATTTCAAAATCACCAGCCGTATTTGATATGGTAAAGCTTCGCTGGATGAATGGTGAATACATTAAGAATATGGAGTTTGAGCGTTTCAAGGAGATGGCACTTCCTTATGTGAAAGAGGTTATCACAAGAGATGTGAAGGTAGATGCGATCTTAGAGCTTGTAAAGACACGTATAGAGGTGTTTCCTGATATTAAGGAACATATTGATTTCTTTGAGGAATTGCCGGATTATGACATAGCGATGTATACGCATAAGAAAATGAAGACCAATACCGAGAATTCATTGGAGATTCTTCGAGAGGAATATGAAGTTTTGAAAGATGTAGAGGAGTGGAGCTTCGATAATCTGCATGATACATTGATGGAGTACATTGCAAAGAAGGAGATTAAGAATGGAACCGGTTTGTGGCCAGTGCGTACGGCTATCTCAGGAAAGCAGATGACTCCAGGTGGAGCGTTTGAGATTCTTGACATTCTTGGAAAAGAAGAGTCTCTTCGCAGAATGGAGATTGGTATTCAAAAGCTAGAAGCTGCTATATCATAATTGTGATTGTCTTTGAAAGCGATGTAGTTTTATAAAAGTGTTGTTGTATTGGATGCACCTATTAGGTGCATCCTTTTTATAACATAGAGGCAATAAATGCTGTACAGATGAAGAGGTGTTGTGTAAGTGATGAAATTTAATGAAGGACAAATGAAAGCAATTACACATATAAATGGAGCTATGATGGCTCTTGCAGGACCGGGGAGTGGGAAGACGACTGCTATGGTACATCGTATTAAGTATCTCATTGAAGAAGTGAAGATTCCTCCCGCTGGAATTCTTGTGATTACATTTACAAGGGCTAGTGCAAAGGAGATGGAGGAACGTTTTTATCGTTTGATGGGAAGTTCTGATTATTCTTGTACGTTTGGGACATTTCACTCTCTGTTTTTTCATATTTTAAAGATGGCGTATGGGTATCGTTCCAGTAATATTTTGTTAGAGGAAGAAAAGTATTCTATTCTTTGCGATATAATTCGTAATAAACAATTAGAATATGATGACGAGGATGAAGTGATATCCGAAATTATTCGTGAGATAGGAATGATGAAGGGGGATATGATTGCTTTGGAGCATTTTTATTCTTCTTGTGTTGGCGAGGATGTATTTCGCCAACTTTATAAAGAATATGAGGCACGAATAACATCTATGGGAAAATTGGATTTTGATGATATGATGGTATATTGTTATGAATTGTTGAGAGAAAGACCGGATATTCTTAAAAGCTTACAAAAGCGATATACGCATATCTTAGTAGATGAATTTCAGGATATTAATAAGCTTCAGTATGAAATTACAAAAATGCTAGCAGCGCCACAGAATAATCTTTTTATTGTTGGGGATGATGATCAGAGTATTTACGCTTTTCGTGGTGCCAGACCGGAAATTATGCTTCATTTTCCTGAGGATTTTCCGAAGGCTCAAACCACATTGTTAGATGTCAATTATCGTTGTAATCGGAATATTACAGAAGGGGCAATCCGTGTAATTTCAAATAATAAAGTAAGATATGACAAGAAAATCGTTAGTGCTAAGGATTATGAAAATCCAATTCGCATACATCATATGCAAACAAGACAGGAAGAGAATCAGCACATATTAGAACAGATTCGTAAATATAAGGCGGAAGGGATTCCGTATTCAGAAATGGCAATTATTCTGCGTACGAATGTGCAGGCTAGAAATATTGTTCACAAGTTGATGGAATATAATATTCCCTTTCAGATTCGGGATAAAATGCCTTGTATTTATGATCATTTTGTAGTGCGAAATGTTTTGGACTATATTCGTGCGGCTATGGGAAATCGAGACCGCTCTTTATTTTTGAAAATATTGAATAAGCCGAATCGGTATCTTTCTAGAGAGTTGTTGACAGAGTCTACTGTGGATTTTGAGCAATTGCGTACGATGGTAGAAGGAAAGACTTGGGCATTAGACAATATTGATCAGATGGAATATGAATTGAAAATACTTGCAGGATTAAGACCATTCGCAGCAGTTAATTTTATTCGAAAGGCAATTGGATACGATGCGTATTTAGCGGAATATGCAGAGTACCGGCATTTAAATGTAGATGATTTTTATACTACACTGGATGAATTACAGGAAATGGCGAAGCAATATAAGACCTTTGGAGACTGGTTTGACGGAATTGAGGAATACCGCAAAGATTTTGAAGAGCATATGAAGGTGGATTCTAAGGAGAACAAACAAGGAATTGTTGTCACTACCATGCATAGCGCAAAGGGACTGGAATTTGATGTGGTATTTCTATTGGAAGTAAATGAGGGATTATCCCCATATAAAAAGGCAACAAAGGAAGAAGAAATAGAGGAAGAGCGCAGGATGTTTTATGTAGCGATGACAAGGGCAAGAGATTATTTGCATATATATGAAGTGAGGGAGTATTACAATAAGGAATTGGAACCTTCACGTTTTTTGGTGGAATTGTGTGCAAAGGATGGTATAGAGTGTAATGGTTAGAAACATTTCTAATTTAAGCGAGGTAAAAGTAAAAGCTTTTCTAAATTAAGCATTCCAGCACCTTGGATATTTCTTGGGAGATTTGGAATAGGTGTAGCAGCATTTATGATATAGTCTTTTATTTTATTATTGGAAAGATAAGGATATTTCTGAAGAAGAAGTGCGCAGGCGCCACTAATAAATGGAACCGACATAGAGGTTCCATTTTTTGTGCAGTAACCGCCATATGGTTTCAAACTTAAGATATGATAACCTGGTGCGGATATTTCTGGTTTTGTGATATAGGGAGCTGTTGGTCCGGCGGAGGAAAAGTCCGAACCGTCATAAGAACCGACAGTAATGACTTCTGTGCAATTTCCTGGTGCAGCAATAGAGTTGGGGGTTGGTCCATTGTTTCCGGCTGAACAACAGACCACTATTCCAGCATTCCACATACGTGATACCCAAAGATTAATACGATTTTTCTCTTTTTTTAATTCGGGAGTATTACCGCCAATGGATATGTTTACGATGCGGATTTGGTAAGTATGTTGATTATAAAGAATCCATTTGATTGCTTCAATGAATGTGTCAGCCGATCCTTGTCCTTTAGAATCCAGAACTTTTAGGGGGATGATATTGCATTGTGGCGCGATACCAAGGTAGGTGGATGCAAGAATACCAGCCACATGAGTACCATGTGAATAGTCATCATATAATGTATTGGAATGATGAATGAAGTCTTTAAATGCAACAACTCGTGTGGATTGAATATCTGGATGATGGGAAAGTCCAGAATCGATGATTGCGACAGTGATAGCTTTTCCGGTGATTCCTTGTCTGTGCAAAATAGTGGCACCGGATATGACGGAGGGGATTTTATGTGTAGCTGACAAAGATAACACCTCAACTCTTTACAAATGATGATTTTACGATTATATTAATAGTATATGTGTGTTTTTTTATTTTGCGAAAATGAATGAGGTGTTTGTTATGCTAAAGAGAAGTGTTCGATTAGAATTAGATGCGATTTTGAATGAACTTAAGATGAATTTAGGTAATAATTATAAGGATTTAGCACATGACGCATTGAAGAAGCTGCATACCACATTAGATGAGTATAACAAGAGTGGTATGATGAAGGAAAAAGACTATAATAAATATAAAAAAATAGCAGATGAATACTCGGAGCGAATGGCAGATTATCATCATTAATTAAGGAGAAGATTGTGAAGATTAGATTGTTGAAAATTGCTTTGTTATCAGTGTGTTTTGGTTTAATAACAGGTTGTTCGGGACGAGCAGGTGGGAATGTAGGATTTCAGGAAGAGGATAAGATTTCTGTTGTTACCACCATTTATCCTGTATATGATTTTGCATGTAATGTAGCTGGTGATAAAGCAGAGATTATTAATTTGGTACCGGCGGGAATGGAGCCGCACGATTTTGAATTATCGACTGGCGATATGCAGTTGATTGAGCAGGCTGATGTGTTTATCTATAATGGGGCAGATATGGAACATTTTGTGGATAAAACGCTTTCGTCTATAACGAATGAAGATTTAGTTGTTGTAGAGTGTACGAAGGATTTAGAACTCTTGAATAGTACACATACTCATACACATGAAACGGAAGAGGAGTATGAGGATGAAACACATGAGGAAGACGAACAGGGAAAGAACCTTGATCCACACACATGGCTTAGTATAGAAAATGCTATGAAAGAAGCTGATGCAATTAAGGAAGCATTTATTGCATTAGACCCAGAGAATGAAACATATTACGAAGAAAATTATACAATGTATGAACAAAAACTTCAGGAATTACAGGATTTATATAAAGAAGAATTAAGTGATTTGTCCAAAGATACCATTGTAGTAGCGCACGAAGCGTTTGGATATCTGTGTGCGGAGTATGGTTTGCATCAGGAAGGAATAGAAGGGCTGACTGCTGATTCGGAACCTGACTCTGCGAGAATGAAGGAGATTATTGATTTCTGTAAAAAAGAAGATGTTGAGATTATATTTTTTGAGGAACTAGTAAGTCCAAAGGTGGCGGAGACCATCGCTTCAGAGATAGGTGCTAAAACGATGGTTTTGAATCCGATTGAAGGCTTGACATCTGAACAGGAAGCAGAAGGTTTGGATTATGTTGGATTGATGAAACAAAATTTGGAGGCACTTAAGGTTGCACTAAAATAAGATAAAGAGGTAAGAGAATGACAGTAGAGATAATTGCATTAGCGTTAGCAGTTGCGGTCAGTATGATTGTTCCTTTGATTGTTTTAGGAATTATCATAAAAAAGAATAAAGAGCAGTGGAAGGGAATAGTAGTTGTATTCCTAAGTGGTGTATGCATCTATGTAATATCGCAGTGGGGGATAAAAGAGCACGGTTTAAACTGGTTGTTTAATAATACGGATTTTTCGGACTTATTAAATAATCATTATATCGTCTATTTGTTGTTGGTTGCAGTTGCTGGAGCATTGTTGGCTGTCTTGCTTCAAATGGGAGTTGCGATACTAGTTTTTAAAAGAAATTTATCGTTTGCAAAGGCAATTGCATATGGACTAGGTTATGGTATGATGGAATCTACGCTTTTGATTGGGATAAGAAGCATCAATACCATTGTTGAAATGTATAAGGGGGATGAAACAGAGCTTAGTACGAGTACGACAGAATTATTCCTGTCAGGATATGAACGAATTCTCATTATGATTATTGAAATTGCAATTGTAGTTTCACTGATTTATTTTATTGAACAAAAAATGTCTGTTCGAGGTTGTTTGATTTCGGTGTTGACCCACACCATAATGTCTTTTTTGCCGGGATTTTTTATCGCATTTTCGCTGACGGATTATTACGAAGTATATGATCGCTCGATTGCGTTGATTTTGGTGTATATTATATTGACTGTGATGGCGATTACGTCGCTTATTATAATCAATTCCTTTCGATACCGATTGAGAGATTAATATGTTATGAATAAAAATTAAGCCAGAATGTCATTGACGTTCTGGCTTTTTAGTGTTACATTACTATCCGAGCGGTATTCGAAAGAAACTGCATCGTATGATAAGTGTTGTCACAGAGTTTTCTGGTAAACAGAAAAGTTAAGCGAGGTGATAACATGAAAATAGGTTTTATTGGTGCCGGTAAGGCAGGTTGTAGTTTAGGGAAATATTTTTCTGACAAAGCAATTTGTGCCAATATACAGGTGTCAGGATATTACAGTTTAATTGAAGAAGAAGCCAGATGGGCCGCTGCATTTACAGACTCCACATTTTTTGATGATGCGGATAAGCTTATTGCAGCAAGTGATACCATAATTCTCTCGACTCCGGATGGAGAGATAAAGAAGGTATGGGAAACCATTGAAAAAGATAATATTCAGGGCAAGATTTTTTGTCATTTAAGTGGCTCCTTATCATCCGATGTGTTTTCAGGAATAGAAACGTATGGTGCATATCCGATTTCTATTCATCCAATGTTCGCATTCAGCGACAAAGAATCCGTTTATAGACAATTGAATGATGTTTGTTTCACCTTAGAAGGACATCCTTTCGCTATTTCAATGTGGGAAGAGAAATTTAGTCAGATGAAAAATGAGACGAGAGAGATTTCCAAAGAAGTAAAACCTAAGTACCATACTGCAGCAAGTTTATTAAGTAATCATGTCATAGCTGTATTAAATGCTGGTTATGAGCTTTTAGAGGAATGTGGTTTTCCCGAGGAGGAAGCCAGACGTTTCAGTCAAATTCTGGTCAAGGCAAATGTGGAGCAGGTAATTGAGCTTGGAGCAATCCGTGCGCTGACTGGTCCGATTGAACGAAACGATGTGGAGACGGTGGAGAAGCATTTATCGGTTATGAATTATGATATCGGACAATTATACCGCTTTTGTGGCAATCAATTGTTAGAGTTATCACAACAAAAAAATCCAGATAGGGACTACACAGAGCTTAGTAATATTTTAAAAAACAAGTAACATTTCTATAAAAGGTAGTTTATATGGATTCGCAAATATTTTGATATAGAGATAAGGAGACAGTATGAAGAACACAGTATTAACATTTAAGCAAGCAAAGGAAAATGGGGAAAAGTTAACTATGTTAACGGCTTATGACTATTCAACTGCAAAGTTGATTGATGAGTCAGGCGTGAATTCAATTCTTATAGGAGATTCATTAGGAAATGTAATCTTAGGATATGAGGATACCATTTCAGTTACGATGGAGGATATGATTCATCATTCTGCAGCAGTGGCACGAGGTGCAAAGAATGCATTGGTGGTATGTGATATGCCATTTATGAGTTACCAGACTTCCGTATATGATGCAGTAGTAAATGCGGGGCGATTAATGAAGGAAGGTAGAGCTGGTGCGGTAAAGCTAGAGGGTGGAAAAGAAGTTTGTCCTCAGATTAAAGCCATTGTGGATGCTGGAATTCCAGTTTGTGCACATTTAGGTCTTACACCTCAGTCTATTAATGCCTTTGGTGGTTTTAAGGTACAGGGAAAAACAGAAGCGGCTGCGAAGAAGTTGATTGAGGATGCAAAAGCAGTGGAAGAGGCTGGAGCGTTTGCGGTGGTCTTGGAATGTGTTCCTGCTGCCTTGGCGGAGCTTGTAACGAAGAAGGTGAGTATTCCTACGATTGGAATCGGTGCTGGAAATGTGTGTGATGGTCAGGTATTGGTATATCAGGATATGCTTGGAATGTTTAGTGATTTTACACCGAAGTTTGTGAAGCGCTTTGCAGATATTGGTTCTGTAATGAAGGAAGCATTTAAGACGTATGATGCAGAGGTGAAGGCTGGAAGCTTTCCAAGTAAAGAACATGCCTATGCAATTGATGATGACATAATTGAAAAATTATATTGATTTGAGTAGAGCATCAAAAACAGTCCATAACGAATGAATGTAGGTTGCTGACTGTATTCGCTTATAAAAATGACAGACGAAAGGAAATGGGAAAATGGTAATTTCAGGTTCAATTAAAGACACAAGAAATCAGGTAAAGGAATGGAAGGCTGCGGGCTTATCTGTTGCGCTTGTTCCGACGATGGGATATTTGCATGAGGGACATAGAAGCTTGATTGACAGGGCAAGAAAAGAAAATGATAAAGTTGTTGTCAGCATTTTTGTGAATCCGATGCAGTTTGGTCCGAATGAGGATTTGGATGCGTATCCAAGGGATTTGGAGAGAGATTCTAAGATATGCGAGGATGGTGGCGTCGATTTAATTTTTCATCCGGAAGTAGAGGAAATGTATGGACAGGATTTTTGTGGTTATGTGGATATGCACACTTTGCCAGAGAAGTTATGTGGTGCCAGCCGTCCTGTGCATTTTAGAGGTGTGCAGACTGTTGTGACAAAACTATTTCATATTATTCCTGCGCACAGAGCATATTTTGGTCAGAAGGATGCACAGCAGCTCGCAATTATTCGTCGTATGGTAATTGACTTGGATTTTGATATTGAAATTATTGGTTGCCCGATTATTCGTGAGGATGACGGATTGGCAAAGAGTTCTCGAAATACATACTTATCAGAGGACGAAAGAAGACAGGCAGTGATTTTGAATCAATCTTTGGATGCAGCAATGGAAGCGATTGAGGCTGGTGAAACGGATGCAAGAAAGGTAAAGCAGATTATTACAGATAAGCTCAATACATGTCCTCTTGCAAGAATTGATTATGTGGAAGTGACAAGCTTTGACACGATTCAACCGATTGAAAAGATAGAAGGTGCAGTGCTTATTGCCATTGCAGTGTACATTGGAACTACCAGATTGATTGATAATCGCATTATGATGTAGTTAAAATGTGTCGGAATCGAAAATGAGAAATGATAATTGGTGAAATGGCATTGGAAGGAGATAACAAATGTTAGTAAATATGCTAAAGGGTAAAATTCATCGTGCAACGGTAAAGCAGGCGGAACTTAACTATGTGGGAAGCATTACGGTTGATCCTGTTTTAATGGAAGCTGCCAACATTTTAGAATATGAATATGTACAGATTGTGGATGTGGAAAATGGTAACCGTTTCGAGACATATACTATTGCAGGTGAGCCAAATAGTGGAATGATTTGCTTAAATGGTGCAGCAGCACGTCAGGTTATGGTGGGTGACCATATCATTATTATGGCATATGCGCAGATGACACCCGAGGAAGCAAAAGATCACAAGCCGCATGTGGTGTTTGTCGATGATGAGAATAGGATTCGTGAGGTGTCTCGTTATGAGAAATATGGGGTGTTGAGCCCAAAGTATTAGTAGTGTATAATGTGATAAATGATCTAGCATTTATCTTTTGAATATGGTTAGGCTATAATTGTCTTTGGTAAAATGATGAATCATAATATGTGAATATGCTGAATCGTGTCAGAGATATGCAGTGTATGGCTAAAATATAGTCAATTTAATAGAGTAAATGAGAAAGAGGTTAGGTTAATATGTTACAGGGAAAAACAGTAGTATTAGGGGTGACAGGCTCAATTGCAGCCTATAAGATAGCCAATCTGGCAAGCATGTTAGTAAAATTACATGCAGATGTACATGTGATTATGACACGAAATGCAACGAATTTTATTAATCCGGTTACATTTGAGACATTGACAAGTAACAAATGCTTGGTAGACACATTTGACCGCAATTTTCAGTTCAATGTGGAGCATGTTGCTTTGGCGCAGAGAGCGGATATCTTCATGGTTGCACCAGCCTCTGCGAATGTGATTGGAAAGATTGCAGGTGGGATTGCGGATGATATGCTTACTACAACAATAATGGCTTGTAAGGCGCCTAAGCTGATTTCACCAGCTATGAATACCAACATGTTTGAAAATCCCATTGTACAGGATAATTTGAAAAAGCTAGAAGGTTATGGATATGAGATAATTACACCGGCTACTGGTTATCTTGCTTGTGGTGATACGGGAGCAGGCAAGCTTCCTTCGGAGGAAGTGTTGCTGTCCTATATTATGAAAGAGCTTCACTATGAGAAGGATATGGTTGGTAAGAAGGTGTTAGTAACGGCGGGGCCTACGAGAGAAGCGATTGATCCAGTTCGCTATATTTCCAATCATTCCACTGGTAAGATGGGATATGCCATTGCTAAATGTGCGATGGAGCGAGGTGCGAAAGTTATTTTGGTAACTGGCGAAACCGCTACTCCTAAGCCACCATTTGTACAGATTATTCCTGTGGTAAGCGCGAAGGATATGTATGAGGCAGTGAAGGAGCATGCTGTGGATGCAGATTTCATTATCAAAGCGGCAGCAGTTGCGGATTATACCCCAACCAGTGTGGCTACAGATAAGATTAAGAAGTCAGATGATGACATGAGCATTTCTCTTGTGCGCACAACGGATATTTTGAAATACCTAGGAGAGAACAAAAAACCAGGTCAGGTGATTTGTGGATTTGCCATGGAAACCAAGGATTTATTGGAAAATGCGACTAAGAAGCTGACAGGTAAAAATGCAGACATGATTGTTGCGAATAATCTTAAGGTAGAAGGTGCAGGCTTTGGTACGGATACCAATGTTGTGACTTTGATTAAGAAGGATGAAACCAAGGAATTGCCATTGTTATCGAAGGATGAGGTGGCAAAGACGATTTTGGACGAGATGATGATTTTGAATCAATAAAAATAGAGTAATATGAGAGACTTAGAAAGAAAAACTGTGTGTAGACTTTACGCACAGTTTTTTTTCGTGTAGAATGTTTTTGATTGTTTCAAACACAATCTATGTTTAATTTATATTTTGATATTTATACGAATGGAGAAGAAGATGAAGAGTAAGGTTTTAATTTTAGATATCGACGGAACATTAACCAATAGTCAAAAGGAGATTACTCCGAAAACATTAGAAGCTTTGTTGAAGCTTCAGGAACAGGGTCACGTCATTGTGTTGGCGTCTGGCAGACCAACGCATGGTGTGAAAAAAGTTTCGGACTTATTACAGTTGGAGAAGTTCGGAGGATATATTCTGTGCTTTAATGGTGCAAGAATTGTCAATGTTAAGACAAAGGAAGTGGTTTATCAGCAGTGTTTTCCAAAGGAATGTATTGCACCGCTTTATGAATATGCAATAGAGCACGATATGGGACTTGTGACTTACGAAGATAATAAGGTTATTACAGGAACTAGAATCGATGAGTATATGGAGTTTGAAGCGCGTCTGAATCTGATGGAATTAGAGAAGGTGAATGACTTTGTAAACTACGTTGATTTTGACATTAACAAATGCTTGTTTACCGCAAAGGAAGATGTGGCACCGGACTACGAGAAGGAATTAGCCCAAAGGTATGAGGGTGTGCTTAGTGTATACCGTTCGGAGAGCTTCTTTGTAGAAGCGATGCCGTTAGGAGTAGATAAAGCAGCATCACTAGACCGTTTGTTTGAGATTATCGGAGTGGACAAGGTTAATACCGTTGCTTGTGGAGATGGATTTAATGATATGTCTATGATTGAGTATGCTGGTGTTGGAGTGGCTATGGCAAATGCGAAGGATGAAGTGAAAGCGGTGGCAGATGTAGTAACGGAGAAAACCAATGATGAGGATGGCTTGTTAGAAGTGATTGAGAAGTATTTTTCGTGAAAATATTAGATTGCATTGTGTTGGTAGGTAGATGGATTTTCAATTGAATTGTCTTGTCATATTTGTAGGATTATGCTATTCTATCATTAATAGAAATCTTGACAAAGGTAGGATGAAAATATAATGATTACAGACAGACAAACTAACTAGAAATTTGTTTTTATATAATGGATGTGAATCAGAACGTTCAAAGGGATGACAGTTTATGGAACTGTTTTCTTTTTCGACGTTCTTTTTTAATTATAAAATCTGCGAACAAAAGAGAGTCTGCAATTATATAAGAAATGAGGAGGATATGACTTATGAGAACAAGATCATGGAAGAAAAGAGTATTTGCAATCGTATTAGCATTTACGATGGTAATGGGAGCAGTTGTTGTACCAGTGAGCTATAATTATACATCTGTAGAAGCTGCAACTAAGAAGGATACAAAGAAGCCCAATATTACCATGAAGGGTAAAGAAAAAATGACGGTTACAAAAGGGAAATCCGTAACGATACCGAAAGTGACAGCGAAGGATAACAAAGACGGAAATGTAACAGAGGCAACAAGTAGCGAAGAAACAACTACAGAGACTTTGACAACTGAAACACAATCTACCGAACAAGAAACAACAACTGAATCTACAACACAAGAGGAGTCAAAGTCAGAAACACCTACTGAAAATGTGACTCCAACAGATTATTCAAAATACGATATGAAAGATGTAACAGTAAACGGTGTAACATATAAAACAACTAGAGATACAACTTTCTTTAGTGCAATCGCAGCTAAATATTCATATCTTGATGAAGATATAAAAATTACAGTAGAAAATGATTATATGGAATTTAAGTTAGATAAATCAGAAGCAGATAGTTTTAGTGATGCATCAATATTATTAGAATTGATGGGAAATATTAAAGCAACAGATGCGAATGGTAATGATATTTCAGATAATATAGTTATATATGATTATGCATTATGTGAAACAGAAAATAAAAATTATCTTTTACGTATATTTGTTGAAGATGATAGAGGTTATGCAGCACTTAAACAAATCGTTGTCATGTACATAACAGATTTAAAAACAACATATGAAGATTATGATGGTATATTACTAAGAACTGAACATACTGTACTTGGTTATCCTAATACAATTACAAATGAATAGTTGGGAATGATTTGTTTTGATGGTGAAAAGCTTTTGCATTTTCATTTTACAAAATCAGGTATCGTATATCGTGAACTATAATTCATAATTATGAACCGTATTTCATATTCCTGCTCATATTTCATAGAAGTT
>CAYTOQ010000057.1:0-16756 GCA_964439445.1 uncultured Clostridium sp.
TAAATGCAGTTGGAGTTTTATGTACATATAAGGTGAGTCTAGCAATTTTGCTAGAAAAGGGCGGAAATCTAGCATTATTGCTAGACACGAGAAAGAGGATGCTAGACGCAATAGCAATTTTGCTAGATTCGAGAAAATGAATGCTAGACGTGCTATCAAATTTGCTAGATTCGGAAAAGCGGATGCTAGAAAATGCTAGAAACAGGGCGGAAATCTAGCACTTTTTGCTAGGCATGCTAGGAATTTTTTAGAACGTAGAATTGATGGTAGCATTTTGCAATATCATTTTCTGAAAATGATAGAAGATTCCAATATCAATGATAGCACTTTGCAATATCACTTTTCTGTGGCGAAAGAATGATGATAGCAGATTACACTACCATTTTTGAAAAGTGGTAGTGGTCTATAATAGTATTGGTAGCAGATTATAATATCATTGTGGTTTTGGGTAATTTTTCGGAGAAAATAGAAGGGGTTTCAGGGGGATTCCCCTGACCAGTAGCATCGTGATACAGGATGCGTATCTGGCAAATACACTGAGAGAACTGCGCAGAAATGACAAGAAAAGTGCAGAAGAAGATATAAGCATATATCAACAACTTATGTTCCTATCATTTGCTACTAAATATAAGAGTTGGAGTAAGATCCTTTACAGAGAGTTCCAATGACAAAGGAATGTTATGAATCTCTTACAGATAAAGAGAAAGTAGAATGGATTGAAATTGATTG
Organism: uncultured Clostridium sp.; assembly: GCA_964439445.1. GTDB lineage: Bacteria > Bacillota > Clostridia > Lachnospirales > Lachnospiraceae > CAG-590. The sequence continues at coordinate 730 of CAYTOQ010000057.1, forward strand.
AGATGATTTGTATGGTTTTATGCAGAAATTTAGTAGCCGGATGAAGGTGCTGGGAAATGTTAATAAAACAGATGAATAATACAGTATTTGAGGAAACAAGTCGGTTTTATGATAAAAGATAAATCCGACTTGTTTCGTTTCAGTTTAGATTAATGTGTTATAAATTTTTTTTATACAATTGTGAAAGGAAAAGATTGAAAAGTTACAATTTAGCATAGATTCGTACTTGCCATTCGACATGAATTCAATTCGTAAAGTAGATATGCAGATACATATTTTGCCGGCAATCTCATATGAAGAATATGAAGGAATGAAAACAGATGAGATTTCGGATATAGTGAAAATGCGTATTGAAAAGTAATTGTAGAAAATAAAGATAATTTTCAAAATTAATAAAAATGGGTGCCAAACAATTAATATTCGGTGTAATGAATTGAGGTAGATAATGAAGATAGGATTTGATGTTGGTTCAACTACAATTAAGTGTGTTGTGCTGAATAATGAGGAACAAATAATATATGAAAACTATGAGAGGCACTATTCCCAGATTACTGCCAAAACGATTGAGCTATTGGGAACAATCCGTAATCGTTTTCGTGTAGAACTGGAAAGTGGAGAGGAATGTTATCTGGCAATTTCCGGTTCGGCGGGAATGGGTATGGCTGAGAAATGTGGAATACAGTTTGTACAGGAAGTATATGCCACAAAGGTGGCGGCTGGGAAAAACGTTCCGGATACGAACTGCATTATTGAACTTGGTGGCGAAGATGCCAAGATTTTATTTTTAGATGGCCAAGGAATAGAAGCCAGAATGAATGGTACTTGTGCTGGTGGTACCGGTGCATTTATTGACCAGATGGCGACTCTTTTGGGTGTACCTGTGGAGAAAATGAATGAGCTTGCTCAAAACCATGAGAGAATTTATACAATTGCTTCAAGATGTGGAGTGTTTGCAAAGAGTGATATCCAGCCATTATTGAATCAGGGGGCACGAAAGAATGACATTGCCATTAGTATCTTTTATGCTGTGGTAAATCAGACGATAGGAGGACTGGCACAGGGACGCCCGGTGCGTGGAAATATTTTATACCTGGGTGGACCACTTACCTTTATGCCTGTCTTACGCCAGTGTTTTGATAAAGTGCTGAATATCAAGGGAATCTGCCCAGACCATTCGCTACATTATGTTTCTATGGGTGCAGCATATTGTGCAACACAGGCAATTGACTTTGAGAAAGTGCTTACGGAATTGTCGGGTTATGAGGTGCATTTTGTCTATGAGACACTTCCACCATTATTTCAGAATGAGCAGGAGTATGAAGAATTCAGGGTTCGTCATGCGAAAGCGGATGTGACAAGGAGAAGGTTGGAAGACTGCAAGGAACCGGTGTACATCGGAATTGATGCAGGATCTACAACCATCAAAGCTGTGATGATGGACAAAGATGGATATATATTGGAATCGGCTTACCAGAGCAATGTTGGCAATCCGGTTCCTTTGGTGCGAAATCTGTTGGAAGCATGGTATGAAAAGAAACCGGATCTTAAGGTGGCAAGAGCCTGTGTAACCGGTTATGGTGAGGACATAATTAAGAATGCATTTAGGATTGATTACGGTCTTGTGGAGACGGTGGCACATTTTACGGCAGCAAAACATTTTATGCCAGATGTGGAGTTTATCATTGACATCGGTGGACAGGATATGAAATGTTTTCGTATGCGGGATGGTGTGATTGATAATATTTATCTGAATGAGGCTTGTTCTTCTGGCTGTGGTTCGTTTCTTCAAACCTTTGCCAATGCACTTGGGTATGATGTAGAAGAATTTTCAAAAATGGGATTGTACGCAGATGGTGCAGTGGATTTGGGCTCGAGATGTACTGTGTTTATGAATTCTTCTGTGAAACAAGCGCAGAAAGATGGAGCATCAGTGGGCGATATCTCAGCGGGACTTTCGGTCAGCATTGTTAAGAATGCGATTTATAAAGTGATTCGTCCGTCCAGCTTGTCTGATATGGGCAAGAACATTGTGGTACAGGGTGGTACATTTTTAAATGACGCGGTGCTTCGTGCTTTTGAGCAGGAGATGAAGACCGAGGTAGTACGTCCGGTAATTGCAGGACTTATGGGAGCTTACGGATGTGCACTGTATGCGAGAGAGTGTGAACTTGCGAAACAGAATATAACTGCAGAAGAAGTGTCTGAGCAATCCAATAAAGAGAATGGGCATTTCGAAAAGTACAGCACACTTCTTTCCGCAGAGGAATTACGGAATTTCCAGTATGATGTTAAGGCTGTAGTATGCCAAGGTTGTAATAACCATTGTAGTCTGACAATCAATACCTTTGCAGATGGTGTGCGCTACATTGGTGGAAACCGATGCGAGAAACCGGTAACCAAAACGAAAATAAGTGAAGAATTAAATATATATCGTTTTAAGCAGGATTATATGAGAAATCTGAAGCCGGTAGAAGGTCACAGACATAAGGTGATAGGAATTCCTTTAGGACTTAATATGTGGGAGATGGCACCGTTCTGGCATGCATTTTTTACGAAACTTGGATTTACAGTAGAGATTTCGAATCCTTCTACCAGAGCTACTTTTTTGCAGGAACAAATTACGATTCCAAGTGACACAGTATGTTTTCCGGCAAAACTTCTTCATGGGCATGTGGAAGAACTGATACAAAAAGGTGTGGATGCTATATATTATCCATGTATGAGTTTCAATTTTGATGAAAAGTTAGGTGATAACCACTATAATTGCCCGGTTGTGGCATATTATCCGGAAACGATTGCAGCCAATATGGAAATGCGCAATGGAGTCCAATTGATTAATGACTATGCAGGACCACATCAACGGAATACATTTCCGATGAAAATGAAAGAAATGCTGGAGAAATATTTTGAACCGATATCGCTTAATGAGGTGAAAAAAGCAGCAGATTGCGCATACCTTGCTTATGATACATATATGCAGAGTGTTCGCAGGAAGGGCGAAGAGATTATTCAGAAAGCGAGAGAACTCGGGAGACAGATTATATGTCTTGCAGGACGTCCGTATCATGCAGATCCGGAAATTAATCATGGTATTGATACGTTACTGACAACTCTTGGTATGGCTGTGATTTCGGAGGATTGCATAAGCTGGAAAATGAAGAAATTTCCAGTGCGGGTACTGAATCAGTGGACATATCATTCCAGATTATACTCTGCAGCCAAGTACATTGGAAAACAGCCGGATATGGAGCTTGTACAGCTGATTTCCTTTGGCTGTGGATTGGATGCAATTACGTCCGATGAGACAAGGTCTATTCTTGAAAAATATGGAAAAATCTATACGCAAATTAAGATTGATGAGATTACCAATCTTGGAACCGTGAAAGTTCGGTTGAGAAGTTTACTTGCGGCGTTAGAACAACAGAAGGAGCAGAAATAGATTATGGCCGAATTGAAATACGATAAAAATGGTCGTCTTTTGTTTACCCAGGAGATGAAGAAGGAATATACGATTCTAGTACCTAATATGCTACCAATTCATTTTGGAATTATGCGTCATGTTTTTTCCAATGAGGGCTACCACATGGAACTTTTGAACAATGATGGCGAACGAGTAAAATCGTTAGGACTGAAATATACACATAATGATATCTGCTATCCAGCACTTTTAGTAACCGGTCAGTTTTTAGATGCTTTAACATCAGGAAAATATGATCCGCATAAGGTGGCATTGATTATCATGCAGAGTGGCGGGGGTTGTCGTGCGTCCAATTATATTCATATTATCAGGAAAGCATTGAAAAGGGCGGGATTTGATTATGTGCCAGTGATTTCTTTTAATTTTTCCGGTATGGAATATAACCCCGGCTTCAAACTTACAGTTTCGATTATACGCAGACTGATGGCCGCTGTTTTGTATGGCGATATGATGATGCTATTAAGTAATCAGACACGACCATATGAAGTTACAAAAGGGAATACCAATCAAGTGATGGAATCCTGGATGAAACAGATAGGGACTCAGTTTCGGAAAAAATGTGGATATAGTGTGAAGGAAATTAAACAAAATCTTCGTAACATGATTCGGGATTTTGCTGGAATTCCAAGAGATAAGCAGTGTAAGAAAGTACGGGTGGGAATTGTAGGCGAAATCTATGTCAAATATGCAAGCTTTGCCAATAACCATCTAGAAAAGTTTTTGGAAGAACAAGACTGTGAAGTAATGGTTCCGGGTTTTCTTGGATTCTTTATGTTCAAGGTCGATGCGAGAATACAAGATCATAGAATATATGGAGGTCGTCCGATTTCCAATTTTATAGCGACAAAGTTCTTGAATTATTTAGAGAAGCTAGAGCGGATTTTTATGCAGGCAGTGGAAGAGTGTTCGGAATTTGTCCAACTATCGGCCTATCAGGATACGAAGCCGCCGATGAAAGATTTAATTGGACTTGGAAATCGCATGGGCGAGGGATGGTTTTTACCGGCTGAAATGGTAGAATTAATTGTGCATGGATATGAGAACATTATCTGTACACAGCCATTTGGCTGTCTGCCGACTCATGTCTGTGGAAAGGGAATGGTTCACAAATTAAAGACGCTGTATCCGAATTCGAATATTGTACCAATCGACTATGATCCGGGTGCAACCAAGGTGAATCAGGAGAATCGAATTAAATTGATGCTTTCTGTGGCAAGAGAACAATTAGATTAATATATAAATTTTGGTTTTCAGAACATAAGGATGATATTTGGTCTATAATTCTGTGAAAGTGAATTTGTTTTGATTCATGGTCTGTCTGGTTGTGAAAAGACAATTAGTCAGTGTTAATATGTAAAGGAGGTAATGATATGTCGAAAGCAATAGGAATTGATTTAGGAACAACCAATAGTTGTGTAGCAGTAGTAGAAAATGAAACACCGGTAATTATTCCGTTAGCATCAGGTAAGCGGACGATGCCGAGTGTGGTTGCATTTACAAAAAATGGTGAAAGATTGACAGGAGAGCCTGCCCAGCGTCAGGCGGCAACTAATACGAATCGGACAATAAGCTCTGTAAAAAGACATATGGGAACAGACTGGAGTACACAGATAGATGGAAAAGAATACAAACCTCAGACAATCAGTGCAATGATTCTGATGCAGTTAAAGGAAGAAGCAGAGGAGTATCTGGGAGAGGAAGTGACAGATGCGGTTATTACAGTTCCGGCGTATTTTAATGATGCGCAGCGACAGGCAACTAAGGATGCCGGACGTATAGCAGGTTTGAATGTGTTGCGAATTATCAATGAACCAACCAGTGCAGCTCTGTCCTATGGTCTGGATCATGGAGAACCACAGAAAATCATGGTGTATGATTTGGGTGGAGGAACCTTTGACGTCTCCATCATTGAAATAGGAGACGGCGTTATAGAGGTGTTATCTACAGCAGGCGATAATCATCTAGGTGGGGATGATTTCGATAAAAGAATTGTTGACTGGATTATTCGAGATATTAAAGAAAAAAATCATATTAATGTTTTGAATGACTTTGCAGTAATGCAAAGGATTACAGAGGCCGCTGAGCAGGCAAAGAAAGAATTGTCAACAGCAGCTGAGACCACCATACTTCTCCCTTACCTCGTTCGGTCAAAGAATGAATTGATTCATTATGAAGCAACCCTGACGAGAGCTGCTTTTAATGAATTAGTTCATGATTTGGTTGAACGAACCGCAATACCTGTACGGCGGGCATTAGACGATGCAGGTATTGCGACCTCTGAATTAGGAAAGGTATTACTTGTGGGTGGATCTACCAGAATGCCGGTTGTTCAGGATAAGGTTCGTGCGTTGACAGGAAAAGAGCCGAGTAAGAATATTAATCCGGATGAATGTGTTGCCATGGGTGCAGCGATTATGGGAAGTACATTACAGGGAAAAGGTTTGGTTGCTGCCGGAACAGGACAGGAATTGTTGTTATTAGATGTTACTCCTTTAAGTTTATCAATCGAAACAGTAGGAGGGGTGGCAACCAGACTGATAGACAGGAATACAACGTTACCGGCACGCTATACAAAAGTGTTTTCCACGGTAACACCATTTCAGAAAATTGTTGAAATTCATGTTCTGCAGGGAGAGCGTCCAATGGCAAAAGACAACAAAACCATTGGAAAATTCAAACTAAAAGGTATAAAGGCCTCTGCGACAGGTTCGCCTCAGATAGAAGTTACATTTGATATAGATGCAAACGGAATTCTAATGGTTTCTGCTAGGGATCAGGTGTCCGGACAAGAACAATCGATTACAATTACAGCGAATGACAGGATGTCCGAATCAGAAATTGAGCAGGCAATCAGAGATGCACAAAACTATGCAGGTCTGGATGGTTTGAGACAGGATGCAATTCAGTTACTTGGAGATGCGAACGGTCTTCTGAATAGGGTGGAGCAGGCAATAAATGCAGAGAAGAAAACATTGGATAAAAAGGATAAAAAACAATTGAAGAAAGAATGTAACGATTTGCGTAGACATGTAACAAAAATTAATTTGGATAAGATTACAGAAACGCAATTAAATGAACTGAGAGAGTCTAAAGTTCAACTTGAAAATTCAAGTTCCAATATATTGCATATATAGCATCTAAATTACCCGAGTAATAAGATGAGTGGTTGCTTGCAAATATTTGGGAACTTCCATGCTAATTCGAAAAACGGCGAAGAGTGTTCTATATAATTGAAGGAAGAATCAGAGTTCCGAGAGGACAGAATAGAAGTTATCCGTCCTGTTTTCGGAAATAAATCAAAACATTATACAAATACAGGAGATGAAGGATGAATACGGATATTGTAATAGATATTGCTCGAGATTCGATATGGTTGATAATAAAATGCTCAGCACCAATGTTACTAGTCTCGCTTGTGGTTGGACTTGTGGTCAGTATTTTGCAGACCGTTACTTCAATTCAGGAACAAACTTTGACATTTGCGCCCAAGATGTTAAGTGTTTTTATAACGCTGTTATTATTTGGAGAGTGGATAATGCAGAACATATTGGATTTTATGAATAAGTTGTTTGAAAATTTTTCGGTATATGTGAAATGAATGAAATGTAGGAGGAATAGCAATATGAATTTATTATTTGTGGCAGACAATGCGTATCGTGATAATATATATACCTGTATTTCATCCATAATACGGTTTCCTATGGATGAGGGATATGATATCTATATTATGCAGTCAGACTGGGATGATACAGGAAAAAAGGAAGTGGATTATCTAGTAGGAGAGAGTGGAAGAGTACACTTTATCGATATTGATACAGCTGTTTTTGACGAATTTCCAGAGACGACACGTTATCCGAACATTATATATTACAGAATATTGGCTTCGAAGTTTTTACCGAAGAATATGGATAGAATATTATATTTGGATGGAGACATTGTTGTTATTAATCCGTTGGAAGAGTTGTATAATACAGAGTTTGAAGGCAACCTATACTGTGCATGTACACATGTGAAAGGATTTCTTGCGAAATTTAATCAATACAGGTTAGGTGTGAAAGAAGAGTGTCCATACATAAATAGTGGTGTGATGTTGATGAATTTGCAGGCACTTCGTGAAACACTGGATGTATCTGAGATTATTACATTTGTGGAGAAAAAGAAATCAAAGTTGCTGCTACCGGATCAGGATATTATAAGTGCATTATACGGTAATAGGATTAAATTGCTCGATACCATGAAATACAATTTAAGTGACCGGATGATAAATCTTTATAATGCAAATGTAATGAATAAAAAAATAGATTTTGAATGGGTAAGGGAAAACGCTGTGATAATTCACTACTATGGAAAGAACAAACCATGGGGAGAGCATTACAAGGGAAAACTTGATATATTTTATCATGAAGTCTTAATGAAAGATATGCAAGAAAATATTGCGTAATAGTTACAGTGTATTCTTGATGAGATTGCAAGAAAAATATAAAAAGTATCTTAGGGAGAAAGGGATGAATGAAAACGACGGATAAAAATGTTTCAAAATACAAAAATAAGGTTATTACAATACCTAATATATTGTCACTTGTCAGATTATGTTTGATTCCAATTATTGTATGGTTCTATAGATGCAAACAGGATTATTTTGGAACATTGATGATCCTAGTACTCTCTGGTGTGAGTGATATATTAGATGGCATTATTGCACGTCATTTTGGAATGATTAGCGATGTTGGTAAGGTTTTGGATCCAATAGCAGACAAACTGACGCAGGTAACTATGCTGATTTGTCTAGTGGCCAGATTTCCAAGTATGATTATTCTAGTGATAATTTTGTTTGTGAAGGAAATAACTGCGGCTGTTATGGGATTTTTTACAATTAAAAAAACCAATATAGTGAAAGGTGCGGTGTGGCATGGAAAATTAAATACAGTCTTGTTATATTTGATGATGATTGTTCATCTGATATGGTTTGATATTCCTATTGTGTTGTCGAATACATTGATTGTAATATGTTCCATAATGATGCTCGTTTCAGCAGTGCTTTACGGAATACAGAATATTAAAATGTTGACAAAGAAGAAAGTATAGGAGTGGTTATAGCTATTCAGTAGGATTTTTTTCATAAGTTATTTAAGAAAAATCCTGAATTTAACAAGCAAAAATTCTATTGCCAAAAGTGATTTGGAATGTGTTACAAGATTAGTAATTAAGAGTAGAAAGCAGGTATGAAAATGCAAAGTAAAAAGTTATTATTTATATATAATTCCAAAGCAGGTAAAGGAAAAATCCGAGAAAATTTATCGGATATTATTGATATTTTTGTTCGAAATGGATATGCTGTCACAGCCTATTCAACGCAATGCCAGACGGACGCAACAAGAATGATAAAAGAAAGCGATATAAGTATATATAATTTGATTGTGTGTTGTGGCGGTGACGGAACACTTGATGAGGTTATAACTGGAATAATGTCATGTGATGATAAAGTTCCGATTGGATATATTCCAGCTGGCAGTACGAATGATTATGCAAATAGCTTAGGAATACCAGATGATATGCTTGCGGCAACAGAATATATAGTAAATGGACAGTTTTTTCCTTATGATGTTGGAAGATTTAATAATGATATATTTGTGTATATAGCTGCTTTTGGAATATTTACAGAGGTTTCTTATGAAACAGATCAGTCAAGAAAGAATTTGTTAGGACACATGGCTTATATATTAGAAGGTGTAAAGAGCCTTTCGTCTATCAAATCTTACAAGGTCAGGATTATATCGGATGATATGGTAATCGAAGAAGAAGTGATATATGCAATGGTTACAAATTCAGAATATGTAGGTGGAATTAAAAATATAACAGGTGACAATGTAAAATTGGATGATGGGGAATTTGAAATTACAATAATCAAACGACCGGCGAGCTTCAAAGAGTTAAATGATATTGTAGTATCTCTGGTTTCAAGAAGTATGAAATCAGAATGTGTGCGCTGTTTTAAATCACGTTATGTTCGATTTGAAACGGAAGAAGAAGTGAAATGGACATTGGATGGTGAATTTGGAGGTTGTCATAAGGAAGTGATAGTAAAAAATGAATCTAAAGCATTCTTCATGTTGGGAAAGAAGACAGCATGAGTGAGATTACATTATGATTCAATGTATATCATTAGATGTAACGATTCAAAGAGAAATAAAAAGATAGTGCATATTGTTTATGGAAATATATCCGCTGGATATATAGATAAAACATATTCGTAAATTATGTAAAAAAACAAGTTGTTTTAGTTTAGATTTCTTTTTTATAATCCAGTAGATTGAATCATAAGAAAAGAGATAATATATGTATACTTATACTAAAATTGAGAGGAGATTATTACTTTATGAAATATGCTGTACTATATCAATCAAAAAGTGGCAATACAAGATTGTTGGCAGAAGAGATATTTAACTCAATAAATTCTGAAGAAAAGGAAATTTATGACATTGATGAAGGTAATGAAATACCGAAGGCAGATGTTTATTTTGTAGGCTTTGGTATTCATAATAACTCTTGTAGTATGGATATTGTAGAATGCATGGAAAGTATTGGTATAGGAAAACTTGCATTATTTGTCACATGCGGTTATATCCCAACCGATAAGTATAAAGAAAAATTAGAAAAAAATCTGGAAGTATGGTTACCGGAAGAAGCGGAGTATCTAGATATGTTTTTATGTCAGGGAAATGTGGAATTTGATAGAAGGCAGATAATGATTTCGCAGATGCCTCATTTAGAGGATAAACTGAGACAAGTTTTTAGTATGGGATGTTCCCATCCGAATGAGGATGATTTGAGGGCAGTAAGTGATTTTGCCACCAGAATCCAGAAACAGGTTAAAATTATTTTGTAAAGAGAGCAGAACGCATTTTTAATATTATTTCGATAAAGGCTGTAGTACGTATTTGGAATCTATGATATGATAAAAAGAAAATTTAAGATGTGTTTCGTTTTAGTTTAGAATTTGGGTGTATGCTCTTGTTGAGGAGATAAAAAATGTTTAGAGTTTTAGTTGTAGATGATGATAAAAATACTCGTCGCTTATTGCAAGCAGTTTTGGAAAACGAAGGATATCAGGTATTTATAGCTGAGAATGGCGAGGCAGCCCTGATAGTGATGGATCAGGAATATATTGATCTTGTGGTGTTGGATATCATGATGCCTAAAATGGATGGTTATGAATTTACTAAAAGATTACGGGAAACAAATAATAATTTACCGATACTGATGGTGTCTGCAAAGCAACTATCCGCAGATAAAAAGAGAGGATTTCTTGTAGGTACGGATGACTATATGACAAAGCCTATTGATGAGGAAGAAATGTTACTCCGAATTAAAGCGCTGCTACGAAGGGCACAAATTGTTAGTGAACGAAAAATTATAATCGGTGATGTAGAGTTGGATTATGATGCACTGACAGTAAGTCGTAATGGAGAAGTTCAAGAACTTCCACAAAAGGAATTTCTATTGTTATACAAATTATTGTCTTATCCGGGAAAGATTTTTACCCGAATTCAACTTATGGATGAGATTTGGGGTACAGATAGCGATACAGGCTGGGAAACAGTGACAGTTCATATTGGAAGACTTCGGAAGCGTTTTCAGGATTGGCCTGAGTTAGAGATAGAGTCGGTCCGTGGTTTGGGATATAAGGCGGTAAAAAAAGTATGAAAAGAGAAGAGAAAAAACAGCGATTAGCACTGTCACTTTTATATTCAGGAGTTATTATTTGTGTCCAATTAATTGCTCTTTTGTTCGGAAGCGTAGTGTTATATGTTTGTATGCAGTTAGGTATTCTTACAGAGATGGGTATATCTAAAGAAAATGGTATTTTATGGTTGATATTCGTGGTTGGGATTAATACAATTGTTGGTGTTATGGTTGCGGTACTTACAAGTGAAATTTCCTTGCGCCCAATCAATCGTGTAATTAATCAGTTAAACACCTTGGCTTCCGGGAACTTCAAGACACGTTTGGAGTTTGGAATGCCTATTAAAAAGCATCCGACTTTTGTGGAGCTAACCAATAGCTTTAACACTATGGCGAAAGAGTTGGAAAATACAGAAGTACTGCGTGGAGATTTTATCAATAATTTTTCTCATGAGTTTAAAACGCCAATTGTTTCCATTGCAGGTTTTGCAAAACTACTGAGACGAGGAAACATTTCTCCGGAGCAGACCCAGGAGTATTTGGCGATTATCGAAGAGGAAGCGATTCATTTGGCGGTGATGGCAACGAATGTATTGGATTTGACTAAGATAGAAAACCAAACAATTTTATCGGATGTTTCTGAATTTAATCTTTCAGAACAGATTAGATCATGTGTTCTCTTGTTGGAGAATAAATGGAGTCGCAAAAATCTGTCATTGGATTTGGAATTTGATGAGTATGTAATTTTAGGTAGTGAAGAATTATTAAAGCATGTATGGACCAATTTGCTTGATAATGCTATAAAATTTGCGCCTTTTATGGGTGAAATTGTGGTGAGAATCACGGAGAGTGAGGATAGTTTTTGTGTAACAGTTACGAATTTTGGAAGTGAGATTCCTGCCGAAAAACAGGACAAAATCTTTAATAAGTTTTATCAGGCAGAAGAATCCCATACGTCTGTTGGTAATGGTATTGGACTTGCAATTGTGAAGCAAGTGGTAGAACTTCATGCTGGAAAAGTGTCCGTAGAGAGTGTAGATAGTAAAACTTCTTTTATGGTATCGTTACCTAAGAGATAATATATATTTTTATTACAAACCGGAGTCTTATTTGCTCTGGTTTGTTTCGTTTCAGTTTAGTTTTCTATGTAATAATTAAGACATAGGAAGAGAATGTTTTAGAAAGAAGAGGTGCTGAAATGAATGAGATAAAGAGACCTAAAAAACCGCTGATATATTACTATGGCATTGTAATAATAATTATGATGCTATTTAATTTTTTGGCTGTGCCTTGGTTCATGCAACGTCAAATAAGAGTGGTGGACTATGGTACTTTTATGGAAATGGTTGACAAAAAGGAAATTGGTAGTGTACAGGTTCAAGACAATCAAATTGTTTTTACTGATAAAGAGAATACTCAAATATATAAAACAGGTTTGATGAATGATGCCAATTTAGTAGATCGACTTTATGACTCGGGAGCAAATTTTTCGCAGGAAATTATTGAAGAAACATCACCATTCTTGAACTTTTTATTGACATGGGTATTACCATTAGTTGTATTCATTGGCCTTGGTCAATTTATATCAAGAAAAATGATGGATAAGGCAGGTGGAGCAAATTCCATGATGTTCAATATGGGCAAGTCTAATGCAAAGGTCTATGTTAAATCTTCAGATGGTATTAAATTTGTTGATGTAGAGGGCGTAGATGAAGCGGAAGAAAGCTTGCAGGAGATTGTAGACTATTTACACAATCCTGATAAATATCGAGAAATCGGTGCATCCATGCCAAAGGGAGTATTGTTAGTAGGTCCTCCCGGAACAGGTAAAACAATGCTTGCAAAAGCGGTAGCAGGTGAAGCTGATGTTCCGTTTTTCTCTATTTCGGGTTCTGAATTCGTGGAAATGTTTGTTGGTATGGGTGCCTCCAAGGTGCGTGATTTATTTAAGCAGGCAAAGGAAAAAGCGCCGTGTATCATATTTATTGATGAGATTGATGCAATTGGTAAAAAGCGTGATGGACATGGTGGTGGTAATGACGAGCGTGAGCAGACATTGAATCAGTTATTAACGGAAATGGATGGTTTTGAAGGTAACTCAGGTGTTATTATTTTGGCTGCTTCCAATAGGCCGGAATCCCTTGACCCAGCACTGACTCGTCCGGGTAGATTTGATCGTCGGGTTCCTGTAGAATTGCCGGATTTAAAGGGACGTGAAAAAATTCTGAAAGTTCATGCAAAAAAAATTAAGGTTACAGATGATGTGGATTTTCAGCAAGTGGCTCGTATGGCATCAGGTGCATCAGGTGCTGAACTTGCAAATATAGTAAATGAAGCAGCGCTTCGAGCTGTTCGTGATGGAAGAAAATATGCAACACAAGCAGATTTAGAAGAGAGTATAGAAGTAGTTATTGCTGGTTATCAGAAGAAGAATGCAATTCTCACGGATAAGGAAAAATGGACGATAGCGTACCATGAAATTGGTCATGCATTGGTTGCTGCTAAGCAGACAAATTCAGCACCAATACAGAAGATTACTATTATTCCTCGAACGTCAGGTGCCCTTGGTTACACAATGCAGGTGGAACAAGATAATCGTTATTTGATGACCAAAGAAGAAATTGAAAATAAGATTGCTACCTATACAGGTGGGCGTGCCGCAGAAGAAGTTATCTTCGGAAGTGTTTCCACAGGTGCATCAAATGACATTGAGCAAGCTACAAAGTTGGCACGTGGTATGATTACCAGATATGGTATGAGTAAAGATTTTGATATGACGGCTTTTGAAACAGTTACGAATCAATACTTAGGTGGAGATACTTCGCTAGCTTGTTCAGCAGAAATACAGGCAGAGATTGACCGTCAAGTGATTGAAATTGTAAAGATGCAACATGAAAAAGCAACTAAGATATTGACAGAGAACCGTGAAAAATTAGAGGAAATTTCCCGTTATCTGTATGAGAAAGAAACGATAACCGGAGAGGAATTCATGGAAATTCTATTAGATGAGACGAACAGCAAAGAATGTAAGTTATAAAAATGTGTTTCAATAAGGCATTAAACAAATTGATGAAAAATAAGGAGATACGTTTTTTCAACGTTTCTCCCACTTTAGCTGTTGTCAACATAGGTTTTGCCTTGTTTAATCTGATTCCGATACCTCCTTTGGATGGTTCAAAGGTGGTGGGAGAGCTATCTGTAAAAGTGAATAAATGCCATTGGAAATTGAGAAAATATTGGAGACTGATCCTTCTTGTTTTATTAATGACAGGAGTGTTGAGTAGACCATTGATTATCTTAAATAATGGAGTGTTTAAGGGTATATGGCAGATTGTAAGATGGCTATTACATATCGGTTATGAGTCTGTTGCTCCGATAAGCTTTATTTAAATGAAGATGAAGAACTGTGAACATTTTAAAATGGTCAGAAAAAGAAAGGAAAATATAAGGATATATGAAGTTGTTGATTACAATATTTGTTTGTTTTATTGCGGGTATGGGAGCTGGTCTTGGAACTGGTTTTGCGGGAATGAGTGCTGCGGCAGTGATTTCCCCAATGCTAATCACTTTTTTGGATATGCCAGCGTACCAAGCAGTAGGTATTGCCTTGGCTTCGGATGTACTTGCAAGTGCAGTTTCAGCTTATACCTATAAGAAAAATGGTAATCTAGATGTTCGCAATGGCATGATTATGATGGCAAGTGTGCTGTTGTTTACATTTGTAGGTAGCTATATATCTAGTTTGGTGCCGAATAATACTATGGGTGGATTTTCGACAGTAATGACATTAATGATGGGTATTAAGTTTATTGTTAAACCGGTTATGACTACAAAAGAGTTGATGGCAGATATTTTACCTAAAAAAGGGCGATACAGTCCATTGTTTGGGGCGCATTGGTAGGATTTATCTGTGGTTTTGTTGGTGCAGGTGGTGGAATCATGATGCTATTGGTACTTACTTCTATTTTAGGTTATGAGTTAAAGACTGCTGTTGGAACTAGCGTATTTATCATGACTTTTACAGCTTTGACTGGTGCGATTTCTCATTTTGCTATTGATGGAATACCGGATATGCTTGTTTTGACTTTGAGCATAGCATTCACTTTGATTTGGGCACGAATTGCTGCTCATATTGCAAATAAGGCTGATTCAAAGCTACTGAACCAAATAACAGGTGCTATTTTGGTTGTGTTAGGAATTATTATTTTGATTGTAAATGCATATTAAGGAGATTATTTGGTATGAACCAGACAGTTTGTAAAATTGTCTGGTTCGTTTCGTTTCAGTTTTCATCCAGTACCTTTTGTGTCATCTCTACTGCCATTTGGCACACATATTTAAAAATTTCTTTCTCAATATCCTTGAATGTTAAGCAATCTTTGTCTAAAATAGTATTCATACAGTTTTTCTCCTTATGTGTTTTTCTCGACAATTAACATCATAAAAGAAAAACTGTATTCTGGGAAGAGGGATTCTCCTTCTTCCCTTTCTTTATTTGCCAACTAATATTTTACTGTAACTCAAGCTACAGGAGAGGAATTTAGAAAGGCAGCAGAAGGTATGCATAGATATTGTATGGGGTTCTGTTTATTGCAGTTCTTTTGTACATTTTGTAGATGTTATTAAAATCAAGAAAGATGCAGTTCTCTCTCGACGCTATTAAAATCTCGAGTGCTGTATGTGGAATTAGTTTGGATATAATTAGAATGTCTAGAGAAATAGAACAATCAAATTAATAAAAATGATAATTAAATTTGAATGTTAGTGGATAAGAGGCAAATAATTATAGGTGACATATTGTTAGATATAGTGGCTAGCGTAAAATTTTATTCGGAAAAATAAAGAAGAGAACACCGACCTGTGATA
>CAYTOQ010000058.1:0-16470 GCA_964439445.1 uncultured Clostridium sp.
CGTAGCAGCCATAAAACTGCTACGCTTAAAAGTCTAACTTTTTGGGGTCACCTCACAAGATTGCCTAATCTGGCTTATTTCATTTCAAATTATTCTTTGACATATTTCTCGTTATATGAAACTGTGTATTCGCCTAGTTCTTCTTACTCACACAAAACACCTCTCTATGCATTCTTATGTATTACATTTCCCTTATCCTTATAAATAGAATGCGCCGGAACGACACCTCTCACCATACTAACCGGATACACATTGGAATCCTGACAGATAACCGAACCCGGATTCAATACCGAATTACATCCGATTTCTACATGATCACCAAGCATAGCACCAAACTTCTTAAGTCCGGTGTCAATATCAAAATCCTCACCCTTTACATGCACAAGTGTCTTATCTGCTTTCACATTAGATGTAATAGAGCCTGCTCCCATGTGTGAATAAAATCCCAACACAGAATCTCCAACATAGTTATAATGAGGAACCTGCACATGGTTGAATAAAATCACATTCTTAAGCTCTGTAGAATTACCAACCACACAGTCATTACCAACCAATGCATTACCACGGATAAATGCTCCCGGGCGCACCTCTGTGCGCTCACCAATAATACATGGACCAGTAATGTAATTGTTAGGATAAATCTTTGCTGACTTAGCAATCCAAACATTTTCTTCTACTTCCTCATAGATATCCTTTGGTAAAGTCTTACCAAGCTCCTTGATAAAATCACCAATCTTAGGAAGTGCTTCCCAAGGATATGTTAGTCCTTCTAATAATGGTTTTGCTAACGTTTCCTCTAACGTATATAATTCTTGGATTGTAACCTGTTGTTCCATGTTCCTGTCCTCCCATTTTTCATTATAATTTTTATTTTTTCTCTAAATCTGACATATTATCTTCCACTTTAACATATAATAGTATATATATTCTATGCATAAATGGAGAGATTGATTATGATGATTTTTTTATTGACAACCCTTTTTCTAATCATCACCTGCAAATACGGATTCACCTTGTATTTCTTCTTCAAACAATACTTCGACACATCCATTTCAGACTAACAGATTCCGTCCTGTCTCACAGATAACAACGTCTTTTCGTTCATTTAGAAACAGACATGACCGCATATGTTACTCCTCTGTCTTGTCGGACGCTTGCTTTCTGACGTTTTTCTTACCACCAGATTTCTTGACCGGTTCCTTTTTATAATACTGTGCCGCATAATCAAAATATGCCCGAAGCTGATACTGGTTATTCAGTCCCTTAACAGCATCCGTTCGCTTCTGGATAAAGTCCTCAAGCTTTTTCATGTATTCCTCTTCTGTAATCGTTCCTTCCGCCACATAGGACAACCCCTTTTCCCAGCTTGCCGTAAGCTCTGGGTTCAACAAGGATTTGATGGAAAAAGCAACCACGTCATGAATCATTTCTCCCATCAAGGTTGGTGTGATAATCTGCGTCTTCTTGTTCAAATCCAGATACTTATTATTCACAAGCTTCTTGATAATCTCTGCTCTGGTTGCAGAGGTTCCGATTCCGCTACCCTTAATCTGGGCACGAAGCTCTTCATCCTCAATCAACTGACCTGCATTTTCCATGGCAAGGATCAAAGTACCGGAGCTATAACGCTTTGGCGGTGAGGTCTCTCCTTCTTTAATTTCGAACCCATCAATCGAAAGCTTCACACCCTTTTTCAGGTTCATAGCAGCCGCAACCATTTCCTTGGAATACTTCTCCTCGTCATCCTTTTGCTTACTAAAAGAATTCACCGTGATAGGAAGATATCCCTCCTCCACTAACACCTTGAAATTTGCAAATAGCTTTTCACCATTGCGGTCCATCGTAAGCGCAAGCTTTTGATACACTGCCGGTGGATAAAAAATGCTCAAGAAACGTCGTACAATAATCTCATACACTTTTTTTGCTGTATCATGTAAGCTACCAAATGCATTCAGACCCTGTCCAGTCGGAATGATGGCATAGTGGTCTGTTATCTGCTTATCATTGACATATCTTGTCTTGGCAATTCCTTTGTAGCTACCACTATTCAATATATGTTCTGCATATGCCTGCATAGAAGGAATATTCTTAAGTCCTGATATATTTTTGTAAATCTCCTTGCTCACCGCTGTTGATAGCACTCTGGCATCCGTTCTTGGATACGTTACCATTTTTTTCTCGTAAAGCTCCTGTGCTATCTGTAGAGTCTGATCCGGACTAATCTTAAATAGTCTTGCACAGTCATTTTGTAGCTCTGCCAAATTATATAACAACGGAGCATTTTTGTTTTCTTTTTTCTTCTCTACCTTCTCAATGAATCCAAGCGGCTTACCCTCTGGGGAAAAACCAGTTCCGATCAGATCCTTTCCACTTGCAGAGGAATCCATATTACCCGCAGTCAAATCTGCATATTCACCACTCAGTTCCTCAATCAGCTTCTTTGCATCCTTTTCTTCCTTAAATCCATTCTCCTTGTAAAGCAACGGCGAATTAAAATATCTGGTATTCTCTACCGCCTTCCACTCTGCCTCAAAGGTTCCATCTGCCAATGCCACATTACCAATCACACGGTAAAACGGAGTCTTTACAAACTGTCTAATCTCACGTTCACGCTTTACAATCATACCAAGTACACAGGTCATAACACGACCTACGGAAACCACACATCTATCCTTACCCAGATAATTCTTGATTGTATAACTGTACTTAAGGGTCAGTAATCTCGAAAAATTAATTCCCATAAGGTAATCCTCTTTCGCACGAAGGTAAGCAGAAGCTGACAAGTTATCATACTCATGCAAATCCTTTGCTTCCTTAATACCACGCAGGATTTCCTCTTCTGTCTGGGAATCAATCCACACTCTCTTTTTCGCCTTGGTATCCGGCACCTGTGCCAACTGATCCACCAAACGATAGATATACTCTCCCTCTCGTCCAGAGTCAGTGCAAACATAAATGCAACCTACATCCTCACGGTTTAAGAGACCCTTTACAATATTAAATTGCTTTGATACACCGTCAATCACTTGATACTTGAACTGCTCCGGCAAAAATGGCAATGGTTCTAATGTCCATTTCTTCAATGCCTCATCATATTCCTCCGGATAGCTCATGGTCACCAGATGACCGACACACCAGGTCACAATTGAATCCGCTGATTCGATATAGCCGTCCTTACTTCCGCCACTAATCTTTAGTGCCTTTGCAAATTCTCTTGCCACACTCGGTTTCTCTGCTATGTATAAATTCTTCAAATCTTTACCTGTCCTTTTATTATACATTCATTTGCTGATACTTTTTTGCTTATATATGCCTTATCTATTTTATCGTGAAAGCATTTTTTTGTAAATAGAATTGAACCTACTGTTTAACATATATTACATTTATATCGCAAACACATATCGCATAATTCAATTTCCACACAATAGAAAAGGCTATCCTCACGGATAACCTTTTCTTACAAGCGATATCATTTACTAAGCTTAATATTTTCCAAAATCTCCATCCAACGAAATGATAGACTCACTATCCTTCGCTGCAGATGATTTATGCGACATAGGTTTTGCAAATGATGATGGAACCATTCCAGTTCTTCCAACATCCTTTAAACGATATTTTGCTAACATTTGAATCAATGCTTCTGCCTGATTTGCAAGCTCTTCACTACTTGCTGCACATTCCTCACTACTTGCTGAATTATTCTGTACAACCATAGACACCTGACTGATTGCCTGATTAATCTCTGTTACTGCTGTAGCCTGATTATTGGTTGCCATTGCAATATTGTCAATCAATTCTGCTGTCTTTTCTACATCATTAACAATCTCTTCTAATGACTTAGCTGTCTCCTGTGCAAGCTCAGAACCATTGTTAATCTTCTGAATTGAACCAGTAATCATATCATTGGTCTCATTGGCAGCCTGAGCACTCTTCTCAGCCAAGTTACGAACTTCCTCAGCAACCACAGCGAATCCCTTACCATGTACACCTGCTCTTGCCGCTTCAACTGTTGCATTCAATGCGAGGATATTGGTCTGGAACGCAATGTCATCAATGGTCTTAATAACCTTTGAAATTTCTACAGATGAGCGGTTAATCTCCTTCATAGCTGCAACCATTTCATGCATCTTCTCATTACCGGCTTCTGCTTCTCTTGCGACATTTTGAGCAAGCTTATCTACATCACCTGCTTGTGTTGCATTCACACGGGTCTTCTCTGCAATCTCATCCATAGATGCTGTAACCTGTTCAATAGCACTTGCCTGCTCTGTTGAACCTTGAGCCAACGCTTGACTGGCACTTGCCACCTGACCAGCACCTGCTGTAACCTGAGTTGTAGACTCCTTGATTGCCGCTAACAATATATTATAATCATCCACGATTTCTTTTAACGCCAATCCTAAAATATCTTTGTCAGAGCGAGGTGTTATTTCCACCTGCAAATTACCTTGAGACAATTCATGTGCTGTTTTTGCCTGTCTTTTGACGTTACCAACCATACCTTTAACCGCTTCTATCAATTCGTATATTTCATCCTGATTTTTGCGTTCAGAGACTTCTACATTCACATCCCCTTCTGCAAGCTGATGTGCAGCTTGTGTAAGTTCTTTTATAGGATCGGCAATATCTCGAATCAAACTAACGGCGTCTACAATAGCTGTTATTATTGCAGCAACTATGATGACTCCTACAAGCTTGGCAGCACCCGTCACATCAGCAGAGTCATCCGACATAACCTTAACAACCACACTGGAACAAATAATGGCCATAACAATATTATATGCCACCAATATCGCAAAATATATAATAATTTTTGTTTTAATCTTCATATTATTCATTACTCTATTCCTCACTTTCCTGTACATTCTCTTCCGCCTCATTTTCGGCATCATTTACAACCTCTTCTAAAAAGTTCAGTTCATCATCCTTAATCAGTTTATCCGGATCAAGTAACATCTTCACCGAATCTCCGACCTTGCCCAAACCATATACATATTGATTTCTTACATTCTTTGGATTCAAGGTTGGCGGCGGTACAATTTCCGAATCATCAATTTCTACAACCTCAGCAATTGTTTCCACGATTAGTCCAACTAAGATATCATTTACATTAATAATAATAATACAAGTTCGGTCATTATATTCAAATGGTTCTTGCCGAAAACGCACTCTTACATCAATCACCGGAATAATTTTTCCACGTAAATTAATGAGACCTTTAATATAATCTTCTACTTCTGGAATAGCAGTAATCTTTTGAATTCCCACAATTTCCACTACATTCTTAAGTGCTACACCATAATACTCTCCCATGTTTTTAAAGGTCATGTACTTACCTTTTTCCGTATCTAGCGCATCGTCCTGTAGCATCTCTTCTTGAATCATTTCTTCTCGCACAAAATCGCCCCCTTTAACTCTTCAAGCCCGCAACATCTAAAATCAATGCAATGCTTCCATCACCTAGCTGTGTACAGCCAGACAGACCCTCTACCTTTGGAACATAACTTGGTATCGGTTTTACAACAATTTCCTGCTGACCTACCAGTTTTTCCACAAACACTGCAATTCTTTTACCTTCATGCTCTAAAATCACTACAATATCATTTTCATTATCATCAACCTCTAAATGATATTTTTCTTCTAAACGAATAACAGGATAATACTCATCTCGCACCACCGCATATTCTTCTCCACTTGGTTCTTTCACCATTTGGCAATCCTTACGTTTAATAAATTCCTGGATGTTACTAGTCTCAACAACAAACATGCTTGTTCCAAGCTTTACAACAATTCCTTCAATAATCGCTAGGGTCAGTGGAATTTTCAAAATCATAGTAGAGCCGGCACCTTTTTTACTGTCTATCTCAAGACGTCCGCCAATGCTCTGGATATTCTTCACAACTACATCCATTCCTACTCCACGACCAGAATATTCCGTTACCTTTTCTTTTGTAGAAAATCCCGGATAGGTTATGTATTGATATAATTCTTTATCTGTAAAGTCTGAACGATGTTTACCGCTCGAAATCAACTCATTATTCTTTGCTTTTTGGTAAATAGCATCACTGTCTAATCCCTTACCATCATCCTTTACAATAATGAACACTTTACCAGATTCATTCAATGCCTCAAGAGTAATTTTACCCTTTGCAGGCTTTCCAGCCGCCACACGCTCCTCCGGCATCTCAATTCCATGGTCAACAGAATTACGAATCAAATGCATCAATGGGTCAGAGATATTCTCAATAATCTTCTTATCTACTTCTGTATCCTCACCGATAATCTCTAGCTCAATCTCTTTTCCAAGCTTTCTGGACACATCAAAGACAATACGATTCATCTTTTGGAATGTGTTAGTCAAAGGCATCAAGCGCATAGACATAATCACATCCTGTAATTCAGAAGAAAACTTCATCATTTGTCTAGCAGCCTTTTGGAAATTAGAAAGTTCTAAACCTGGAACCTGCAAGTCAGGATTTTGCAATACACCCGACTGGGCAATCACAAGCTCACCTACCAAATCCATCAAGGCATCCATCTTAGCAACATTTACACTAATATAGCTTTGCTTCTGCTGTTTTTCCTTCTTCTGATGCTTTGCTAGTGTC
Source organism: uncultured Clostridium sp. (assembly GCA_964439445.1). Taxonomy (GTDB): domain Bacteria; phylum Bacillota; class Clostridia; order Lachnospirales; family Lachnospiraceae; genus CAG-590. Next base: position 6,609 of record CAYTOQ010000058.1, read on the forward strand.
TGCTTACGGCCTGGTGTCTTTTCCTTTACGACATAATCACCGGCTTCTACTTCATCCTTTTTCTTTGCCTCATCCGATGAAACTGCCTCTTGTTGCGTTCTCGCCTGAATGTCTTCCACACTGGAATCCAAATCGATTTGTATCAATTGCTCCTCTGGTTTACCACCAAAGCCAAGCATAAATGTATTCGCATCACACTCGCCAATCTCAATGGATACAATGTCTGGACAGTTATCTACCAGCTTATGTATTTCTTCTTTAGAAGACTGTGTTTGTAACAACATTGCAAAGCCATCTGCTAAAATCACGTCGGCAGACTTTTCATCACCTAATATATCCTCTGGCGTGTAAAGCAAATCTTCCGCAACATCCTTCAGCGCATATACTGTATTGTAAGCGCGAATGTTACTCATCATTGTATCTTCACGATAACGGATTAAAATCTTATAAAAATGACTTTTCTCCGTAGCCATTGGTGCAATATAGAACTGACTTGGTGCTACATATACATTCTCCTCCGGAAGTGTTTCACCTGAACTTTCAATATTATTCTTCATCTTATCCAGAAACTTATCCATTGTTTTCATAAGCTTTGAATTGTCACCATCCGGATTATCTCCATCTTCAATTTTATCGAACTCAGCCGAAATAAAACCTGACACATCCAGCACAATCGCAACCAATTCTTTATGGTCTAATTGCTCCGGTTGGGATTCACGAATGTAATAAAAGATATCTTCCAGCTTATGTGATACATGCGTAATATTATCGAACATCATAATACCGGAAGAACCTTTGATGGTATGCATTACTCGGAAAATACTATTGACATCGTCTTCATCAAAGGCATCCTCATTTTGTTTTTGTAAAACAATTCCATCTAAGTTTTCTAATAGTTGTCTGTTTTCAAACAAATACATGTCCAGCATACTATCTGTATTAAAATCTTCTGCCATCTTCTACCTCCTCTCTATTGGTCCAAGACTATATGAGGGACAACTTCTGTAATACCCCTTTTAACTTTTCCATATCAACAGGCTTTGCACAATATACTGTACAGCCCATTTCAAAAGCTTTTTTTACATTACGTTCCTCATTAAGTGCCGTCATCATAATAATCTTAACTCTCTTTTCTACTGGTACCCCCTTTTCGATTTCAATGTCACGAATAGCCTTTAACGCCTGATATCCATCCATAACCGGCATCATAACATCTAAACATACCAAATCGTATGGCTCCTCATCTTCGTAAGCCATCATAAATGCATCCACTACCTCCATACCATCTACGGTAGCATCGCACTCTCCATATTGATTCAAGTAATTGGTGATGAATTTGCGGCTGGCAAAATCATCTTCTGCGACCAACGATTTCATAGATTTCATAGTTTAATATACCTCCCATCTCTATATAATACATACCATTATTTTTCTATATCAAACTACCTTTCATAGTTTAATGATACAAATCAATTGCCTAACAAATTATATACTCTGTCTGCTATATCATCCAAATGTTCCTGATGCATTACTGCTCCACAGTTATAAGCTTCCTTTGGCATTCCGTATACCACACAGCTCTCCTGGTTCTGACCAACTGTAAGCGCACCAGCCTGTCTCATCTGTAGTAATCCAGCAGCACCATCCTTACCCATACCTGTCAAAATAACACCAATTGCATCCTTACCTGCTGATTCCGCCACAGATTTAAATAGTACATCTACAGATGGACAATGCCCACTTACCTTTTCTCCAACCTTACATTCTACGGAGTAGACACCACCAATTTTTTTAAGACGCATATGCTTATCTCCTGGTGCAATGAGTACCTGACCAGGAAGAACCTTATCACCATCCTGCGCTTCCTTTACCACAACCTTACACTGATTATTCAAACGATTGGCATACATCTGTGTAAATCCCGGTGGCATATGCTGCACAATTACTACACCTGGAATATCCTGTTCAAATTTAGAAATCACATCAAATATCGCTTCCGTTCCACCTGTTGAAGCACCAATCGCAATTATCTTTTGCTTAGTACTTGATATTGGACCGCTGGTACGATGATATTCTGGTTTTACCTTTTTTAGCTTATCTACTTTAACAGTAGACGCAATCTTTACCTTTGTCGCTAACTCACCCTGAATAAAATTGGCAACTTGTGTCCTATCCTTACCGCTCGGCTTTTCGACAAAATCAACCGCACCTGCATTAATCGCATCAAACACCTTATCACTCAAGGTTGTTAATACCACCGTAGGAATTGGCATCTGTGGCATAAGCTTTCTCAAAAATTCCAGACCACCCATCCTTGGCATTTCAAGATCCAAGGTCATTACATCCGGTCTTTCCTTCACAATCATATCTCGTGCCTCGTAAGGATTGCTTGCCACACCTATAACCTCTATCATAGGATCCTTACTCAAATTATCCTTCAACATTCTCTGAAATAAAATAGAGTCATCCACAATTAATACTTTAATCTTTCTCATATTCACTCTCCTATATTTTTCGATATACGGAAGGAACAACATATTCCAATCCTAAATCATCTCTATCTACTGATTCTGTAGTTCCTACAAAAAGATAGCCACCTGGTTCCATCACATTGACAATTCTATGAAGTAATTGCCTCTTCGTATCTTCCTCAAAATAAATCATAACATTGCGAATAAATACGACATGCAGTGGTTTTCGAAAAGGTAATGGGTTCATCAGATTGAACTGGCGAAACAACACTTCTTTTTTCAACTCAGGTTTTACCTCAAATCTACCATCGCCATTTTTTTGAAAATACAATCGCTTCCATTGCCCTGGAAGTACATTCACCTGCTCCTCGGAATAGACACCTCTTTGTGCGAACTCTAAAACCTTAGTCGACACATCAGTTGCCAATACCTTTGTATCCCAATGGTCATGCTCAAACCCAAAAAAATCCTTATTAAGCATAGCCAACGTATAAGGTTCTTCCCCTGTGGAAGCTGCTGCTGACCATATTCTAAGATCCTTTGATACCATCTCTTTCTTCTTAAGATACGGCAGCACCTCATCCCGATATAGTTCAAAATGTACAGGCTCTCTCCAAAAATACGTATGATGCGTTGTAAGAATACTCAGCATTTCCTCTAGCTCTTTTCCTGACGCATCCTGCTTAATGTAACCCATATACTCGGCAAAGTCGTGAAATCCTTTTTTTGCCAAATGCGGTTCTAGTCTTCCCTCAATCAATGTTCGTTTCTGACTCAGATCCACGCCGATTCTTTCTTTCACAAATTGTTGTACTTTTATAAATTCTATATCCGTCATACAACTATTTTCCTTTTTTCAACTGCTTTTCTATCTTCCAAAACACCTCTACAATATCTGGGTCAAAATATCCCTTATATATTGTATCCATTCTTTCCTTTGCTTCCTCAAATGTATACTCACGTTTGTAACACTTCTCACTTCGCAAAGTATCATATACATCTACAATCGCCACGATTCTCGCCTCAACAGGAATATCTTCCCCTTTCAAACCATAAGGATAGCCACCACCATCAAAGCGCTCATGATGATACATTACAACATTTCGTGCCATAGACATAAATTCATCTTCCTCCATATCACGGAACACCTCATCAAAGATACGCTTTCCATACTCTGGATGAAGCTGCATTTCCTTTTGCTCCTCACCAGTTAACTCACCTGGTTTTTCTAGAATATGCGGTGGCACCGCAATCTTTCCAATATCGTGAATCATAGAGGCCGCTTCAATCAACTCAATAAAATGATCCGAAATCTGATTTTCAAACTTGTGCGTAAATGCCAACGCCTGCGCCAAAACTCTTGAATTATACGAAATATTTTCCAAGTGATTCTCAGTCGTTATAATCATACTACCTTCGGTCACCTTCGCCAATGCTACCAACGCAGTCTTCTTAGCACTTTCGATTGCCTGCATCTGCTTCTTAATCATAACATTCAACTGATAATTATTATGCTCTAGCTGTCCTTGCATAATGCGAAGCTTCATATGCGTCTGGATTCGTATCTGAACCTCTTCTTTGATATATGGTTTGGTAATATAGTCTACAGCACCAAGCTTCAATCCACGAATCTTTTCTTTATCCGAAATTATCGCTGATACAAATATAAATGGAATATCCTTTGTCTTTGGCTCCTTTTTGATTAACTCGCAAAATGTATAACCATCCATCTCGGGCATAGCTACGTCCGAAACAATCATATCCGGCAACTCTCTATTTAAATATTCAAAGGCCTCCTTCGTGCCATTGCAAAGGCATGGTTTATAACCTATCCCTTCTATCATATTTGCAAGTAACACACGGGTCATCTTTTCATCATCTACAATCAACACTGTAGGGCGTTTATCCTTATCCATTCTACTCCTCCTTATACATCAAGATACTCTTATGTACTCTACGAATTTTCAAACAGTGATTCTAAGACGGCCTGCAATTTATCATACATTGCAAGGGACTTATCATAATCTTCTCTTCGAACTGCCATCTCCAAACGAAGCGCCATCCTCTTCCATTCATCCTCGCCATTACTCAACAGCTTCTTCACTACGGTAGCAAATTGCTCCGCTTTTTCCCAATTGCCGATTTCGATACATAGTACCATTTTCTCCATATTGCTCTTGAGCTGTTTGATATTCTCCTTTGTTCCAATCTGATAAGTCTGCTCCTCAATCTGTCGCTCCAACTCAATTTCCTTGAACACAGCTCCGGCATCTCTTCGCATCGGTGCTGTCATATCGCCCTCTGCCTCTTCCATAGATTGCAAGGTTATAGAAAATGAAAATGTACTTCCCATTCCTTTTTGACTTTCCAGGTTAATACTACTTCCCATCATCTGTAACAAATCCTTGGTAATAGAAAGACCTAAACCTGTTCCGCCATATTTTCTTGTAATGCTAGCATCTGCCTGCACAAAGCTATCAAAAATCTTATCTCTCTCTTCGACAGAAATGCCAATTCCTGAATCCACTACTACAAAGAACAATTCTATCTTTTTACCTAATTGATATACCTTAACCACCTTAACCTTGACAAAGCCATTCTCGGTAAACTTGATCGCATTCGATACCAAATTGTTCAAAATTTGCTGCAAATGCATTCCATCTCCATACAGACAATCCGGGATATCTTCATCTACCTGTGTAGTGAAGGTCAAGCCCTTTTCGTTGGCTTTCATCGCATTAGTTTCATAAACCTGTTGCACACAATCCGACAAAGAGAACTCTGTCTCCTCTAATTGGAACTTTCCTGACTGTAGCTTGTTGAAATCTAATATATTATTAATAATCTTTTCCATATTCAAGCTACATCTGTTCATAATTCGATATATATCTTCATGCTGGGATGTATTTCCCTCTAAAGATTCTAGCTGTACCAAATGTCCTTTGATTCCATTCAACGGTGTACGAAGCTCATGAGTTACATTTGCCACAAAGCTATTTCGCACATCTCTCAGCTCTTTTACTTCATTCTCTGCACGAGCAAGGTCATGTTTCAGCTCCTCATGAGCAGCAAGATCAGACGCAATACAAAATGCAGTCTTATATTCTGTCCAGGCTCCAAATCGCACCTCCGCCGAAAAACAGACATGATTGGTACGATATAGCATCATTTCAAAATTCTCTCTAGAAAATTCGGTTGCAAAATCGTAAAAAGGAAGCTTTTTATCCATATGTGACGGAATAACAGCTTCCATATTCGGATACGCCTCTTTATCCAACCCTAATGCATCCACTGCAGTCTTGTTGGCATAAATGATATTATTGTGTATATCAAAAACTAAAACAATCTTTCCGATTGCTTCGCAAAACTCCTTAAAAAGTGTACTATCATAATTGACTGCCATAAACTAACCACCCCTATTGGACTATCAACTTCGAAAATGCTTCGCATTTTTCTCATATCGGTCTTTCACCTTCCCACGTTAGCTCAAAGCCCTTATTCGAAAATGCTTCGCATTTTTCTCATATCGGCTCGCGCCGAATAGTTTCATATAAGAACACAGTCTTGAATGCAAGCATTCGACTTGTGTTCTTATATGAAACTGCTCGGCTTTGAGCTAACTATATTTTACAATATTTTACTCTTATTTGCAATAATTGGACAGATAGAAGTCTATTTTTGTCGTTCCATTTCTCTCTTTGTATGATTTTACTTTACAAAGCCTTATTTTCCTTGACTTTTAAGCACTTTTTTCCATAGCTTTTCTCATAGTAATGTGCTAATATGAAATGCGATTTAAGAAATTTTTCACTATTAATTTTAAGAAAAAAGCATTTACGAACATTATATTTGCTTTTACATAAGATTTATATAAATTATTAGTTAGAACAAATCAAGAAAGGATATGTATATGGCATACGAAGATTATTTAAAGGCACAAAAAATAGGTTTAAAGGCATTTAAGACAGCAACTGCGAAAGGAACGTATCCCTATCTTCCTGTACTGGACGAGATTTTGTCCCATGCAGATGTGGAATGCGAAGTCAGTCTTGGCGTGATGAATATTCCACTCTATCAGGTAGTCGGAACAAGCACCTTCGGCAGAACACAGGCATTCGCTTCTAACTTTATGCCACTGCTCGACTGGGGAACTGAATTCTCCGCTAAATGGTCCCATTTGGTGGATGCACAATTGGAAGAGGGAATTCACCACGCAGTCAAAGTATACGAGTATATGAACAAATACTATGTGGTAGAAGGAAACAAACGAGTCAGCGTATTGAAATATTTCGACTCTCCAACCATTCTGGCTGAGGTTACCAGAAAAGTGCCAAAGAAAACAAATGATTTGGAGAACCGTCTATATTACGAATATATGGATTTTTACAAACTGACTAAAATTAATTACTTACAATTTTCCAAGCTCGGAAGCTATTTGAATTTACTTACAGCAGTTGGCAAAAACACCGATGAGGAATGGACGGAAGACGAGTTAATGGACTTTTCTTCCTTCCACGTTGCATTTTATAATGCTTTTAAGGAAAAAGGTGGATACAAATTTAACAAATTTACCTGCGATGACGCAATGCTATTCTATCTTTCCCTTTATCCTTATGCGGATTCAAAGGAAATGCTAAGCTCTCAGATTAAGCAAAATCTAGATAAAATTTGGTCTGAAATTGCATTGCTGGGTGACGAGGATTCTGTTGAACTTCTCATGGATCCTACCGAAGAGAAAAAGATTGTGAAATCAATGCTGAACAAAATGAAATTAACCAGACGCAAAAGGGTCGCATTTGTCTACGACAAAGAACCTTCCGCCTCTGACTGGATATATGGTCACGAATTAGGACGAATCCATTTAGAAGAATCACTGGGAGAATTTTTAGAAACCAAAGCTTTTGTCACAGGTGATATTGCAGAAAATGCAGAACACATCTTAGAGGACATTTGTAAAGATGGTTATGACATTGTCTTTACCGTCACACCACAATTAATCAAAGCATCCTTGAAGGTTGCCGGAAACTATCCGGATGTTAAAATTTTGAACTGTGCACTGAATTCACCACATAACTCAGTTCGTACCTACTACACCCGTATGTATGAAGCCAAATTCTTAACGGGTATGATTGCAGGTGCCCTTTGCATCAATGACAAGATTGGTTATGTTGCTGATTATCCGATTTATGGTGTCACCGCAAACATTAATGCATTTGCTCTCGGTGCAAAAATGGTGAATCCACGAGCAAACATTTATCTGGCCTGGTCTACTATGAAGGACTTTAACGTAGATATCTATTTTAAAGAACGCGGTATCACTTACATATCTTCTCAGGATATGATTACACCACAAACTGCAGGCAGACAATTTGGTCTCTATGCGGAAAAAAATGACGAGAAACGCAATCTCGCCATGTCTATCTATCACTGGGGAGCATTTTACGAAGAGCTATTAAACACCATCGCTCGCGGTTCATGGAAGGTAGAAGAATCCGACGAAAATAAAGCGTTGAATTATTGGTGGGGACTTTCCGCCGGGGTAATTGATGTCATTTGTTCCAACAATCTTCCAATCGGAACGACAAAGCTGGTACAGCTTATGAAACACGCAATTTCTACTGGGTTATTCCATCCATTTGCTGGTCCATTAACTGATCAGAATGGTGTGGTGCGATGCGGCGAAGCAGATTTGTTAAAACCAGAAGAAATTATGACTATGGATTGGTTTGTAAATAATGTTATCGGTTCCATACCGAACATCGACGATTTGATTGATGATGCAAAACCAGTCGTGCAGCTTAGGGGATTACAAAATACTACAACCGATGAAGGAGGACCGTCTCTGCTATGAAAATACTTGTACTTGCCGATGAAGAATCCAAGTACCTGTGGGACTATTTTGAAAAAAGTAAGTTAGAAGGTATTGATTTGATTATTTCTTGTGGGGATTTAAAGCCACAATATTTATCCTTTTTGGCAACCTTTTCTAAGGTACCAATTTTGTATGTACATGGCAATCATGATGGAGTATATAAGGATACTCCACCCGATGGTTGCATCTGTATCGAAGACACAGTATACGTATATGAGGGGATTCGCATTATGGGATTAGGTGGTTCCATGCAATACAACGGACATGGATTCCAATATACAGAAGATGAAATGAAGTTTCGTGTCTTTAAGATGTTAGGCAAAATCTTATGGCACAGAGGAATTGACATTTTAGTTACCCATGCTCCTGCCTACCAATTTAATGACGGTGAGGACATCCCACATATGGGATTCAAGGTATTCCGCACTTTGTTGGATAAGTTAAAGCCAAAGTATTTCCTACACGGTCATGTGCATTTGACCTATAACTGGAACCAGCAAAGAGAATGCAAATATAACGACTACACTACGGTAATCAATGGTTTTGAGCGGTGTGTGTTTGAATATGAGGATAGAAAGTAGAAAAAGGAGCCTGCGCTCCTTTTTCTACTAAATTCTTATTAAATTACAATTACTCATTTCGGATAAGGTCGTTGTTTCTATTAAAATTATTTCATCAAAATTAGAATCTATTCAAATCACGTTCTTGCGCATCTATTGCCGTTAATTCATAAATATCATCATAGCTCCACAATTCACTATCTTGATAATAAAATACATCCTTCCGTTTTTTGAAGATTCTATATGGAGTTATACTATTGTCATATACATTTACAATATCACACAGCGGCAATACTTCTTTCATCTTATCTAACGCCTTATAATATCTCGATACAATCTTGTCCTCTGGCACATCATGCCCGCCAATCTGTGCTCTTGACTTGACTCTTTGAATGTTAATTTCCGGATTTCTTGTAATGACATAAAAACAATATATAAAGAAACCTGCTTCCTTTGCTTTTCTGATTATCTCCAGATTATAATTTGAAGATAATACTGTTTCGAAAGCAAAATCCGTACCTTTCTGAATACAATTATTTTTCATATCTAATGCTTTATCCGCAGCCTCTTTCACTGAACAGCCTGTCACTCTGGCAATATCATCCGCATTAATATAGGGGCATGTAATGTTAAACATTTTGGTAAGACCTGCCGTAAATGTAGATTTCCCACTGCCATTCGGTCCGGCAAACACATATAACGTTGGTTTTATAACAATCACTCTCCCACTTTCTTAGATGGTCGTTCTATATATGCTGTTTTGTTCTTTGCATCATATCTGGCAATCGGCAATCCTAACGATTCTTTCATGGCTATCTCTGCTTGAACAATCTGCACGATTGCAGAATGTAATTCTGCATCTGTTATTCTTTTCTGCGCATTTTCACTATATAAATCTGCTGTTCCCACATTACTCATAGAATCACCTCCTACAAAATATTATATGCTTTCGTGGAAAA
>CAYTOQ010000059.1:0-5326 GCA_964439445.1 uncultured Clostridium sp.
GTTATGAGAGAACCCTTGCCTGGTTGATTGAAAAGTACGCCGGTGCATTCCCAACCTGGTTAGCGCCAGAGCAGGTTCGTATCCTTCCAATCTCAGAGAAATTCCATGCATATGGAGAAGAGATTTTGAAAGAGCTTAAGAAAAATGGCATTCTTGCTACGATGGATGACCGTGCAGAAAAGATTGGCTACAAGATTCGTGAAGCAAGACTTGAGAAGCTTCCATATATGTTAGTTGTTGGTGCCAACGAAGAAGAAACAAAGACGGTTTCCGTTCGTAAGCGTGGCGAAGACGGTGACCTTGGCTCTATGGAGCTTAGCACATTTGTAAATAAGCTTTGCGAGGAGATTCGTACAAAATCTTTGACACAGATGGAAAAGTAAATTTTTAAGTATAAGAAACCCCTATCTCAAATACAGAGCTAGGGGTTCTTGTTCATTTATCCAACCAAACGAATCTTATATTTTTCCAACCAGTAATTTATCTGCAAAAAATATGCCAGAAGCTGTGGTCCTGCCATCAACTGACCATAAAACGGTCTTCCATAATCTGTCGGATTACTCATGAATTGCTCCACCTTTTGACGATCAATCAACGTACAGATTGGAGCATTGGGATTTTGCAATATTGTTCGCATTTCCTGTCGCAATTTATTTTCATACGCCGGGTCATAGGTTTTAGGATACGGACTCTTTTTGCGGTAAAGCACTTCATTTGGAAGATACTTTTGTCCCGCTGCCCGGAGCAGTCCCTTTACAATTCCATTATGACATTTCATCTCCCACGGTACATTCCAGACATACTCGATAATTCGATGGTCGGCAAGTGGCACTCGCGCTTCCAAACCACTATACATACTAGTTCTATCCATTCGGTCTAACAGCGTCTGCATAAACCATCTAAGATTCAGATATGCAATTTCACGTCTTCTGCTCTCTTCTTTGTTTTCTCCATATAATTGGGGTGTTTCTTGAATTGTCCTTTCATAAGCTGCTCTCGCATATTCTTCCAACGGAAGCTGTCGTAACACCTCATCCTTTAACAACATCGTTCTTGGTCTAAAATCCATAGACCACGGAAAGATATCCGCTTCAAAGCATTCCTTTTTATGAAACCATGGGTATCCTCCAAAAATCTCGTCTGCACATTCTCCGGTCAAGGTGACTTTATTATGTGCTGCAACCTTTTTACAAAAATACAGCATAGAGGATTCCACATCTGCCATACAAGGTAAGTCCCTAGCTTCTACTGCATCAAATAAATATTCGTATAAGTCTGCATTATTACACTCCAGAAAATGATGCTTGGTATCTGCAAATTCCACCATTTTTTCCACCCATGGACGATCCTGCGTAGGTTGAAATGCATTGGATTGAAAATGAATATCGTTATCTATAAAATCAAAGGAATAGGTATCCAATTGTTTTCCCTGCTTTTTCAACTCCTGACTACAGATTGCTGTGACAAAGCTGCTATCCACTCCTCCAGATAGAAAGGTACAGATTGGCACATCTGAAAGCATCTGTTCCCGAATAGAACCAACCACCAGCTCTCTTGTCCTCTCTACTGTATCCTCATAACTATCTTCATAAGGATGACTTTCCAACTTCCAGTAACAATGTGTTTTAACACCATTTTCTCCAAACTCAAGAATCTGCGCCGGCAGTACCTCGTTCACATTCCGAAATACACCCTTTCCGTAGGTCTTAGCCGGACCTAACCCAAAGATTTCACACAGACCTTCTCTATCAATCTCCGGCTGAATTCCCGGGTAACAAAACAAACTCTTCATTTCCGATGCAAACACAAGTGTCTGTCCTTGGATGGTATAAAATAATGGTTTGACACCGGAACGGTCTCGAAACAAATATAATTTCTGTTTCCATGCATCCCAAATGGCAAAGGCAAATATTCCATTTAATCGTTTTACAAAATCAATACCATACACCTCATATCCCGCCAATATTACTTCCGTATCACTTTGGGTCCGAAACTGTACCCCAAGACTTTGTAAATCCCTTTTCAGCTCTTTCATATTGTAGATTTCCCCATTATATACAATGGTGCATTTCCTTCCCTCATCACTGCGGGTCATAGGCTGCTGTCCATTGGATAAATCAATAATCGACAACCGCACATGAGAAAGGCCGCAATGAGAATCCACAAAAGTTCCGTTTTCATCCGGTCCGCGATGCTTTTGCCTTTCATTCATCTTCTCTAAAATAGGAGTCCATTTATCGGGCGTGGTCGCATAATCCATCAAAAAATTACTAAAACCTGCTATACCACACATTTCTACTATCCTTTCATTTTATATATACTTTAGGTGATTGCATAACTCTCATACATAACATTATAGTTTCGCAATTACCTGTACATTCCTCTTTTTCATAGACTATTTATACAATTTTATTTTCTGTCAAAATGGCTGTAAAATTGGCTGAAGCTGTTCACCCTCTAACGCAGCTTCCAGGGTCGGAATCAATCTATCCGTATGCGCAATAAGAGAATTGGTTTTCTTAATAGGATTATCTTGCCCAAAAGGAACAAAATATATATTTTTTGCATTTAATAACAATCCAATATTTTTCATATTCATTCCCAATGCATCATTTGTAGATATGGAAATTATCAGGGGTTTATTATTACGGAGATGTGCTTTCGCCCCCATTAATACTGGTGTATCTGTAATCCCATTCGCTAACTTTGCGACTGTATTTCCAGTACACGGAAATATCACATAGATATCTAAATAAGACTGTGGTCCAATTGGCTCCGCTCCCTCAATAGTGCAAATCGGCTTTCGTCCTGTAATCTCTTCCGCCTTCTTCATAAAGTCCTCTGGTTTACCAAATCGGCTGCTAATCTGCTGTGAAGCATTAGAAAAGATAGTATAGACCTCTGCTCCTGTCGCAGTTAACTTCTCTAACTCTTCAAATATCTTATCAAATGTACAAAACGAACCTGTTAAAGCAATTCCTATCTTTTTTCCCTTTAACTCCATTTATAACTCCTTTACTATTCTATGTTTTGAATCACATAATCTACTAATCCTTTCGCCGACACTTTAGGTGCATACTTTCCCGGCAATCCATAACAGTGTATAACGTTGACCCCTATTCTTTGAGCTACGTCATCATCCACACCTCCTGGCGCAGAAGCGATATCAATCACCAACGCATCCTTCCTTATTTTCACTAATATATCCTTTGAAAGCACAACGGTCGGAATTGTATTATAAATATATTCGTAGTCCGCTATGCATTTCTTCAAATCCTTTAAAGAAAGCGTCTTCATTCCACACAAATCTGCGTATGCTAGTTCTTCCTTACACCGACTACATACACTAACCCTTGCATCTAAACCCTTTAGCTTTTGTGCTAAAGCTTTTCCGCATCTACCATATCCTAATATCAAGGTACGGCTTCCATGAATGTTTGTTTTTTGATGCAGTAATGCTTCTAAAATGCTTCCCTCTGCCGTAGCAATCGCATTTCTTATTACATAAGGTTCGTTTTTCATAAAGTCATAGCAGAAAACACCTTTTTCCTTGCATATATCTATCAATTCATCCGGTAGTATTCCACCAAACACACTTTGACCTTTTCTAACATGACGATAGAATTCTTCCTTCTGCAAATCCGGTAGCTCCTGACAGCTAAACACGGTATCTCCTTTCAAAAAAGGGATTCCACCTACGATACATTTTGATGATTCTACTGCCTCTTGAAGTGATTTTGCTACTATCTGACCTTGCACTTCACCAATCTTTGCAATTCCGTAGCATATAACTCTATACCCCTTCTCCAAAAGGTATGGTAGCATATAAGCAGTACGCGTGTCTCCGCCAAGCAAAGCTATATCATACTGTTCCATTCATTCTCCTACCTATCACACATCTCTCATTTATAATATGTAAAAGAACATATTCTGTGCTTAATCATTTTTAATATTTCCACCGCAGTGCTATCCTCGCGGAGCGTTTTTTACTTTATAGGACAATTTCAACGAAATTTCCTATAAAGTAAAAAAAATAATCGAGCAGGAATCCTACTCGATTACGTTAACAATGCATAGCCTAAAGCTATTTTCAAACTACAACTAGAATATCTTTAATAGGTAAACAACTGTACCCAGTAATTTGTTCCAGACGCATCCTGGAAATGACCAACACCAAGCTTGGTATACTTAGAATTCAAGATATTCGCTCTATGTCCATCACTGTTCATCCATGCATTCATTACCTGTTCTGGTGAACGCTGTCCCCATGCAATATTCTCACCTGCACCATAGAAACGAATCCCATTATCTGTCAATACAGTGCTAAAGCTTCTTCCGTCTGGTCTGGTATGAGAAAATGATGTCTTAATCTCATTTGCACGGATCAACGCCGCAGATGCAACTTGGTTATCCAATTCCACTGGTGACAACCCTGCTTTTGCACGCTCCTCATTCACTAATGCTACAACCTGCTGTGCAGAAGTCAGATTTTCTATATCTACCTCTGGCTGCTCTACTTCCGGGGTATTGCTACCTGAGTTGTCCTGCTCTGGCTGATTATTCTCCGGCAATTCTGGTTGTTCAACCTCTGGAACATCATAGTCAGGACTCTCTTGCTCTGGCTGTTCTACCTCCGGTTTATTATTACCCGAATTGTCCTGTTCCGGTTGCTCTACTTCTGGAGTATTGCTGCCTGAATTATCCTGTTCTGGCTGATTGTTCTCTGGCTTACTCGGTTGATTACAGCCTGGCAATAAAATCACCGAACAATTTTTACCACTACCACTTTGTATCTGCTGACACCACTCCTCCAAAGAGTTCTTTGCATCCGACAAATTGCAAAGCGTTCCATTTACAATCACACAGCCCTTAGACGAGTTACCAGTTCCAATGCGATATACGCCTGATGCCTGAACCGATGTCGACATACTACCTGCAAGTCCCATAACCACTGCCATTGTAGCAATTAACTGTTTCTTCATAATCTTATAACCTCCTGTTTTGTTGTGTTCACATCTGCTCAGAGCCATGCGAAAATGATTGGCTCTGAACAGACACAAATTATTACAAAAATGTTACATCTTTGTTACAAAACAAACTTTAACATAGGTTATAAGAAAATGATACCGGTAATACTTGTCAAAATCTCTGCACCCTTAATATGCATAGCTTTTCGCACACTCTACCACACCATTCTTGCCACAAAGATACCATCTTTATATTCCAGCTCCAAACTGTATCCATGCTGTTCTAACAAGTTCTTTGCAATGGTAAGTCCAATACCGCTACCCTGCTTACCGCTACGGCTATTATCACCCTTGATAAA
>CAYTOQ010000059.1:5426-10115 GCA_964439445.1 uncultured Clostridium sp.
TGATTCATATACTGCACATTTTCTATGATACCATTCGTGAAATGTCTTGGTTTTTCCGCCAGATCCTGCTCTAACAAATTCTCTGCAAAACCGGAAATCACCATCAACGGACTCTTCAAATCATGTGCCATGGTGTTGGTCATATCGCGGCGGTACTGATCCATTTCGTAGTAGGATTTCTGCTTCATATACGTAGTATAGCTGCTGATAAATGCGCCCAACAGTGTCACCAATGTCATCACACCATACACAATAATTACTTCTCTTGTCCAATCCTCCCACAAACTATAACAGCTTGCTGTAAGTAACCAATATTCCTTTTCCTCTTCACCAAACTCCAAATACATTTTTGATGCATTATACTGAAGGCTTGTACCATTTTGGGTATCACTCCATGCCATTCCATCTACATCACCAAATTCGTCTTTCCACTCGTTATCTGCCACCAACGCATCCATCACTTCATCCATTTCCAAATAGAGGTCATTAAACCACAACGGTCCCATAATGGCAAGATTGGTATCATTTTCACCCTTGATTAGGTGGGTATATCCACTGATATCCTCTGGCGTAAAATCTAATTCATACAAAATCATATCTGGCGATATGTCTTCTGAATAAGTTCCCACTGTCAGCTTAATCTTTCCCGGAATAAATGTTGTTCCCTGTATATAACAATCCTCCATATACACGTCCACTACGGCTGACTTCTCACATGCCATGTCATACGTCTCGCTGAGTTCTTTTGCAATCTTCTCATCTTTACAAGAATAAAGTACAGGCTGTACACCCGAATCCCCATCATCATTATATTCTACATCTTCGTGAACAAACAAAAATAACGTATAATATGATGATTCCGTCAACACCTCTTGAGACTCTGCATCTATCAGTGCGAATGCCATTCGACTCCATGGTCTAAATGCATTAAAACTAATCTGTCTGTAAAACTGTTCCTCCTTTTCCTCATCGGTCAAGTCACGATATAGAGAAACACCATCTATATATTCTAATTCCTCAACGGTTTTCTCTTCTGATATCAAACTGGCATAATACTCATCATACTCTCTGTTAATAAGAGATTCCTTATCTCCTACAAACGCATTTAACTCTGTATTCATATATCTGTCATAAAATGTCATTACGATTGTCGTGCCAATCCAGCCGACACATAACGCTACTATTCCATAAATCAAAAGCTTTTTCAAAAACATTTTGTAAAAAACCGGTTTTCTTAATATATTGGACTTTTTCTTTTTCATATTTATCCTTCCTTTCTCCATCAAATCCGATTCATCATTGCGTAAGTTTCACACAAATATATAGCTTTACAAATACCAAACACTACAATTCCTCTAGACGATATCCCTTTGTTATTATCGTTTTAATCTGTTTTCCTGCATCTCCCAATTCCTTTCGCAAATTTTTCATACGATTATCCACTACTCGCTCATTTCCTTCGTAATCATATCCCCATATGCGGGTAAGCAACGTCTCACGCTCCACCAATGCTCCCTTATGCTCTAACAGATATTTTAAAATGCTATATTCCTTTGGAGGTAACATCACCTCTTCTCCCTTTACCATCACTGTCAGAGTCGCAGGATTCATAGAGATACTTCCACACTGCAGCATCTTCGTTCCGACTAATCCCTTCGAACGATTTAACAACGCCTTTGTCTTAGCATATAGCTCCGCAAGAGAAAATGGTTTCACAATATAGTCATCACATCCCAAATCATAACCATATAGCACATCCTCTTCTCTTCCGCGAGCTGTTAGGAAAATAATCGGTACAATACTTTCCTTGCGGACTTCCTTACACAACTGAAATCCATTCAATCCTGGCATCATAACATCAAGTAATAAAAGGTCATATTCCTTCTCATACATTCGCTCTAACCCTTCTTCTCCGTCCTTTGCCACCGTAATCGTGATTTCATTCTTTCCGTTGAAATATTCTGTAATGACTTCTCGGATTTGTGCATCGTCTTCCACTAACAAAATATTGTACATACTCTCTCCTCCTACATCTATTCACTCATTTTGTCGGCCAACAATCCAGAAACAAAATGTTCCTATATGAGTCACAATCAGCTTTTCTGACTGTGTTTATATCATAAATGCCTGATATATCATTTATATATTATTTATGTATCGTTTGTGTATTGTTTTTCATATTTTACTTTTTATATGAACTGCGATAAAGATTTCCATAAATAAATATAGCAGGCCTTTCGACCTGCTATTTTGCTCACATCGCATCACACCATTTTGCACGTATCGGTTACGCACAACTCCTATCTAATAATGCGACAAAATCTGCCGCGTTCACTGGCTTAGAATAGAAATAACCTTGGAAATAATCACATCCCATACTACTCAACTCATTTGCCTGCTCCTGAGTCTCAACACCCTCTGCTACAATATCCATTTCTAATGACTTAATCATCGCTACCGAATGGGTTAATACCTTCATGGCGTTCTCATTCTCCATGGCAGCCCACACAACACCCTTATCAATCTTAATGGTGTTATAAGGATACTCAATCAAACTAGTCGCATTAGAAAATCCAGTTCCATAGTCATCCAATGCAAATTGAACACCACGTTCTACCAACTTGTTCATATTCATGCTAAGACATTCGCTAGAAACCACGGCTGCGGTCTCTGTAACCTCTAGATTGATGCGGTTACATGGCAATTCATGTTCTTCCATAATTTCCAAGAAATTCTGCGCTAAGCGTTCCTGCATACACTGTACAACCGAAAGATTCACGTGAATATGTTCAATACCCTTTTCCCAAATCTTCTCCTTCACCATAAATTCACATACTGTACGGAATACAAATTCTCCAATTTCCAAAATCATTCCGTTGCGCTCTGCAATCGGTATGAATTCATCCGGACCAATAAATCCAATCTCTGTATTCGGCATTCGAATCAAGGCTTCCGCTGCGGTATATCGTTTCTGTTCTACTGAGTAAATTGGCTGGTAGAATACTTCAAATCCACCCTCACGCAATGCTGTCTTCATCGTACGAAGAATCTGTCCTTCTCGACGTTTCTTATTCAATAAGTCCTCATTGGCTCTCAGTATTACGTGTTCTTCACTATGAGCTGCTTCATTCATCGCATAATCCAACAAATCAATCAAGTTCTCTATTGTCTGTGCATCCTCCGGATAATGAACCACCGCCATGGGTGCTTCTAGGGAAACTGCCATTCCACTTAGATGAAATGGTTTCTCGAAACGATTCTGTATCGTATCAATCAGACACTCCTCTGCTGATGTATTGTTGTCAAATATAATAGCAAAACCTGAATTGGACATACGAAAGACATTCTTTACACCACCCGCGTGACAGAAGAACTCTGCAATCTCCTTCAACAACAAATCATGATTATTCACACCAATGGTATCATTCAAATAGTGCAAGCCTTGTACTGGTATTCCTAAAATGCGGAAGCCCTTCTTATTATCCACCATTCCGGATAATCGTAATACAAAACCATCCCGATTGAATATCCCTACCTTCTTATCTGAATAGTCCTCCGGATTCTCCATCGAGAAATATATTAACAAAATCGCCAAAGACGCTACAAACTGCGCTACTAAAATACTATTTGTAAGCATCTCGACCAGTATCGCAACAATATTCATAATTGTATAGATATGTACTGTTATAACCTGTACCCGTTTCAATGCCGTTCTGTGCATAATCGATTGAATCAGTGCCATTACAAAGTAAATCATAGTAGTAACATATAAGAAATCGAACATTGGTCCGTGGTAATATACTCCACTCTCATCAAAGTAGAAGACTAGCTTAGTAAATGAAGTCGTAAGAATCAGGACAAGCTCAACAATCAACAAGCCCCATACCTTAACATAATCTAACCACTTCCACTTAACATTGATTCCCTTAGTTACATATACTAGATATCCTAGATAAATTGGTGTCCTGCCATATACTGCAATACAATATAAGCTATTCAAAAAGTATTGGAGGTTATTCGGAACAACACCTGCATTGTTAATCATTACCGCAGTGCCCAGATCCAAAACACATGCCGCTAAATGAACCCACATCAGCAGCTTAAACATATCGGCGGTTTTCGTATGAATTCTGTCTTTTAGATAATAATGAACTAGAATTGTAAATGTTAATACTAATGCAGCTATATCATAATGGACAATAAAACTCATACATATTCCCCCTTTCGTGTTTCCTCTCACCTGACACTGTCCGTATCCACAAATAATCTACTCATCTTCTTGTAAACGGTTTCAAAGTCATATACATTATACTCTTTTTTCCATTAATTTACAATACTTGTTGGCTATATTATTGTGTTTATATTATGCCTGTATTATAATTCTGTTATATATACATTTCAACTTTTTTATTCTTAAAAATTTCTTAAAAAGCCTGATAATTCAAGGCTTTAGCACATCATAGAATTAACAAAATAAAGCATTGTTTGCACCAAAAAACGTTGTTTCTGTTTCTTTTTCAAGCGTATATTTCTTTAATGACAAATCTTCTCATTTCGGATATAATGTGTTATAAACTGCGTCAAGCGATTGCACAGCGAGCAAGCGAAGCTTGAGAAGCTGGGCAAGCATTTGACACACTAAGCATCATGAGCATGGAGACTGCCAAGTCGGAATGCGAATGAGCGGTT
>CAYTOQ010000059.1:10215-16191 GCA_964439445.1 uncultured Clostridium sp.
CACACTAAGCATCATGAGCATGGAGACTGCCAAGTCGGAATGCGAATGAGCGGTTGATTGCAAAGTGCGTAAGCACGCAGCAAGCAACGTTTATAACACAAACTGTGTATAAACTGTGTCAAGCGATTGCACAGCGAGCAAGCGAAGCTTGAGAAGCTGGGCAAGCATTTGACACACTAAGCATCATGAGCATGGAGACTGCCAAGTCGGAATGCGAATGAGCGGTTAGAAAGAAAGGAGATTTCTCATGTCAGAGAAGAAGATTATGCTCGGCAACGAGGCGATTGCCCGTGGCGCATATGAAGCAGGCGTTAAGGTTTCATCTGCTTACCCAGGAACACCCAGTACCGAGATTAGTGAAAATTTAGTTAAATACCCTGAGATTTATTGTGAATGGGCACCAAATGAGAAGGTTGCCATGGAAGTTGCCATCGGTGCTTCTATAAGTGGCGTTCGTGCTATGGCTTCCATGAAGCACGTTGGATTCAATGTAGCAGCAGACCCTATGTACACCGTTGCTTATATTGGCTCAACCGGTGGTTTGGTTACCGTTGTTGCTGATGACCCTGGTATGTACAGCTCACAAAACGAGCAGGATACAAGACAGATTTGCCGCGCAGCTCAGGTTCCAGTCCTTGAACCATCAGACTCACAGGAAGCAAAGGACTATATGAAGCTGGCATTTGAGCTTTCAGAAGAATATGATACTCCAATTGTACTTCGTACCACAACCCGTTTAGCACACTCACAGGGTGTTGTTGTATTAGAAGACCGCGTTGTACCAGAGGATAAGGTCTATGAGAAAAATATTGCAAAGCACGTTATGATGCCTGGTATGGCAATCAAGCGTCACCTTGTGGTCGAGGACAGAATGAAGCGCATGGCAGAGGATGCTAACACATTGACAGTGGCAAAGGAAGGCTTTGCAAAGGATATGCCACTGAACAAGGTTGAAATGAAGGACCCCAAGATTGGTTTCATCACCAGTGGTATTCCATATACATATGTAAAGGAAGCTTGTCCGGACGCTTCTGTATTGAAGCTTGGTCTGGTGCATCCACTTCCTAAGAAAATGATAGAAGACTTCGCTTCTAAGGTTGACACACTTTATATCTTTGAAGAATTAGAGCCAGTCATCGAAGAACAGGTTCGCGCTTGGGGAATCAAGTGTATCGGTAAGGAAGCATTTACTGTACAGGGCGAATATAGCGCAAACATGATTCGCAAGGTTGTATTGAAGGAAGAGCTTAAGCTTAACACCCCTGCGGAAGCTCCAGCAAGACCACCTCTACTTTGCCCTGGTTGTCCACACAGAAGTGTGTACACTGTTCTTAATAAGTTAAAAATTCACGCTGCCGGAGATATCGGCTGCTATACCTTAGGCGCCGTTGCTCCACTTAGCGTAGTAGATACCACAATCTGTATGGGTGCTTCCATTTCTTCCTTACACGGAATGGAAATGGCTAAGGGTAAGGACTATGTGAAAAATTGGGTTGCTGTTATCGGCGATTCCACATTTATGCATACTGGTGTGAACTCCTTGATGAACATGGTTTACAACCAAGCTACCGGAACCGTTATCATCCTTGACAACTCCATTACAGGTATGACCGGTCATCAGGATAACGCTGCTACCGGTAAGACCTTGATGGGTAAGGTAGTTCCTGCAATTAACATCATGGGACTTTGTAAATCCATGGGAATCGAGCATGTTCAGGAAGTAAATGCATTCGATATCAAAGAGCTTGAAAGAGTGGTAAAGGAAGAGGTTGCAAGAGACGAGCTTTCTGTTATCATTACCAAGTCTCCTTGTGCATTGCTTAAGGAGGTTCACTTCCCGAATAAATGTGTTCCTGTACCAGAAAAATGTAAGAAGTGCGGCATGTGCTTAAAGCCTGGCTGCCCTGCTCTTACTAAGAACGAGGACGGAACCATTAGCATTGATGCTACTATGTGTAATGGATGTGGTCTTTGTAAGAACCTTTGTCCATTTGATGCAATTGAGGAGGTGGCAAAATAATGGCTGAAACAAAGAATATTATGATCGTTGGTGTTGGAGGTCAGGGTACCTTGCTCACTAGTAGAATTCTTGGCGGTATCATTTTAACCGCTGGATATGATGTAAAATTATCAGAGGTGCACGGAATGGCTCAGCGCGGCGGTTCTGTAGTCACATTTGTAAGATATGGCGAAAAGGTTGAAGAGCCAATCGTAGAGGAAGGTCAGGCAGACGTGCTTATCGCATTTGAGCGTCTTGAGGCACTTCGCTACGCACACTTCTTAAAGCCAGGCGGAGCTTTGGTAGTAAATGACCAGAGAATCGACCCAATCACTGTTGTAACTGGTGCTGCTAAGTATCCAGAAAATATCATCGAAGAGCTAAGCAAGACCTACAAGGTATATTCTGTAGATGCTGCCGCTGAGGCATTAAAGCTTGGCAACTCTAGAGTATTTAATAACATTGTACTTGGTGTTGCTGCACAGCATATGGACTTTTCTAAGGAAGACTGGTTAGAGGTTATTGCGAATACTGTTCCACCTAAAACTGTGGAGATTAACCAGAAGGCATTCTTGGTTGGGTATGAGAAATAGAGACTACTATACTTTTTCTCCATTTATGCTATAATGAATTTGTATGATTATCTATTATCAAACTTTTGCTTTTTGCCGATTATATAGATAAGGACAAAGGAGGTACAGTATGGCTCGAAAATATATTGAAATTAACGACATTCCTAAGGGATATGAAAATAGAGTACGACAGAATCTTAGTTTTAAAACAGGTAAATTTGTGTGGCGATGCCGGTTTACTACTGCTTTGGATCCATCTACCATCAACGCACAAAATCTATATGTAGTCAGTGAAACAGGTGCCAGAATGGAAACCAAATTCGCATACAACGATATCACCAACGAAATCGAACTTGAACCACTCGAGCCATATGCAAAGGATACGGATTATTTTTTACATATTACAACTAAAGTGAAATCCAGAGGTGGTCAAAGGCTGAAAGAGCCTGTACAGGTAAAATTTCGCTTATAAGAAAACGGAAGCTTGCATTAATACGCAAGCTTCCATTTTTAATTATCATCCTTCTACCGATATGGCTGTACTTTATTGGTCATCCACATCATTTCTTGCTGCTTCCTGATACTTCTCCCGATATTCTTCCACAAAACTCTTAAACACTTCCCATCGATCCTCGTGCTCTACAAAATATCGTGGACAATTCTTTCCCGTCACATCATAGTGACGAATTAACTGATTCATATCCATATGATAATAGTTCATCAACTGCGCCACCAAATACACACAATTATTATAAGTCGGATCATTAAAATTTCCCCACTCATCCGGATGGCACATCTCTATGGAAATACATATCTCATTTAACTGGTTTGAACAATATGCAATCTCATTACACGGAACACACTGTATGATTTCTCCCTCTAAACCGATTACAAATTGTGCGCTAGCGTAGGTTTCCTGGGTATCTTTCAAATTTTCAAAATAGTTTCGGTTATCCTGCGCCGTGGACCCGGGATTTGCAGTATAATGAATCACAATATATTGCGGATTTTCTGTCAATGCAATTCCCGGTCTGGAATACGGATTAATCGTTAAAAATTGCTCCGATATCGGCAAATCGGTAAACTTGTCCGCCACCCCAACCAGATCAGGCACCTGAATTCTCTCCTCTGTGGTAGCGATCTCCTCTTCCTTTGATTGTAAGTAAAAATGTCGGACAGAATACACAATTGCAACTATAACTAGTACGACAGATAGAATCACTATCCCCGTCGTAAGCAAATGCTTCATTCTCTGTTTTCTTCGCTTTTCATTACGAAGTTCTTGTTGTCTCTTTCTTATTTCATTGGTACTTTTATAAAATTTCTTATAATCTTCTTTCATAATTAAATTCTTTCTATCTAATCTTAAGTTTCTCTTTTTTATTTCTGTTTAATCTTATGTGTCTGTCCAGATTTTTATATCGTTTCTTGTGTTTCCACCTTATCACCAAATACCATCTTTGCGATTTGCTCACAACGCTTTCTCACTCCCACCGATTGCTTCTCAATCAACAAAATCTTGTCCCTTCGCGTAAGCTGCTTGATGGCAAATTCTCTCTTCATCGCTTCCTGCTTTGTGGCAAATTCCTCATAGTATACCAAGCGCACCGGCAATCTGGATCTGGTATATTTTGCACCCTTTCCCTCATTGTGACTTTTCATTCGCTCTTCTAAATGATTCGTCCAACCGGTATAGAGAGAACCATCGCCACACTCCACGATGTAGGTATATGCTCGATCTACCTTTCTATGCAACTGGTCTTTTTTCTTCACATTCAGTTTGTCTTTGACTTTATCTTTTTTGATGTTTGCATTCATGACAGGCATTTTCATCCTCTCTTATTATAAAGCTCTTGATTGACATCTCTGTCTAAGTACATCATTGTTATACCGCTTTTATTACGCATTACTTCAAGAGCGAACTTTCTTCATATAAAGCTATTATATTCCCTTTTCTTATTTTTGTGCAGAGAAAAAACCTAAAATTCGGTTACCTTACTATATAACCATAAAATTATGTTACATTTTCTTCAAATATGCTATACTAAATGTATCATTTACATTTAGTATAAGATATTTTTATTTGGTGAAGAACATATGAAATAAGATATTGGAGATTAATATGTTAGAAAAAGCGATTGAAATAGCTGTGGAAGCCCACAGAGGACAAATTGATAAAGCCGGAAAGATATACATTCTTCATCCTATGCGCGTTATGCTAAAAGGACGCAACGAAACAGAAATGATTGTCGGCATCCTGCACGACACCGTAGAAGACACCCCTATTACGATTGAGATGCTTCGCAAAGAGGGTTTTTCGGAGGATGTATTAACTGCACTAGAATGTGTCACAAAACAAGAAGGCGAAGAATATGGGCATTTTATTGACCGAATTATGACCAACCCTTTGGCGACTCAAGTCAAACTATACGATATCGAGGATAATATGAATCGCGACCGAATTCCATTTCCTAGTGCCAAGGACGAAGCACGTTTTTCCAAATACGAAAAATATCATAAGGTCCTTTTGAACAAAGTAAGGGAATACAAGGAGCAAGGCTTGATTTAACAACCCTTGCCCGTTCATATTACATCATTTTTAAAATTATCTAAGCCAGATTGCGCTTCCGTGAGTTTATTACTTATCATACTTATCCAACTTTTTATCCGAGGTTAAAAAGCTTCCTCGTTTCACCGCTCCTGTTCCATACCTGTCTCTAATCGAATCCAGTGCCTGATCTAAGCTCTTTCTCTTGTCATGGCTTCCCATATCAAACAAATTCATCTGACGCACGCCCGCATCCGTCACCTTATTTGCCGATACACCAATGAGCCGAATGGGGGAACCATCCCACAATTCATCAAACAATTCACAGGCAGTCTCATAACACTCATCCGTTACATCCGTTGGAGATAACAACGTTCTCTGATGCCGTTTCACCACAAAATTGCTATCCTTTAACTCAACCGACAGCACCAATGCCTGTACCTCATCTCTTCTCATCCGGGTACAAACCGATTCACACAGCCCCATTATAGTGTGACAGGCATCCTCACCGTTCTTTATATCATAGGGAATTGTTGTGGAATTGCCATATCCCTTCTGTACCGCCTCTGTCCGATCCTCTAACGTAAAATCCAATCCGTTGGCAAAGTTGAATATTACCACACCATAACTTTTAAAATTAGACTCCATCACCTTAAAATCAGTTCTTGCAATATCTCCAATGGTATGAATTCCTAAAGCATGCAACCTACTGGCGGTGGATTTTCCTACATAAAACAGATCCTCCACCGGCAACGGCCACATTTTCTCCTGTATCTCATCCGGAAACAGAGTATGTACCCTGTCCGGTTTTTTGAAATCACTTGCCATCTTCGCCAACAAACGATTGGAGGATATTC
>CAYTOQ010000060.1:0-16165 GCA_964439445.1 uncultured Clostridium sp.
AAATTCAGAAGATGGAATTGAAGTTAGAGTTCAAGACGAGTCGGTTTGGCTTACTCAAGATGGCATTTCAAGATTATTTGACAAAGGTAGAACTACGATTACAGAACACTTAAAACATATTTTTGAAGAAGGTGAATTAGAGGAAGAAGTAGTATGTCGGAAATTCCGACATACTGCTTCAGACGGCAAAGAATATGGGACAAAATTTTATAATTTAGATGCAATTATATCTGTGGGTTATCGTGTGAATTCAGTTCGTGCAACGCAATTTCGGCAATGGGCAACAAAGGTGTTGCGTACATATACAATTCAAGGATATGTATTAGATAAAAAGCGACTTGAAAATGGACAAATTTTTGACGAAGAATATTTTGAACACTTACTAGATGAAATTCGCGAGATTCGTGCTAGTGAACGAAAGTTTTATCAGAAAATTACAGATATATATGCAACAGCAGTTGATTATTCAAAGGATTCGAAAATCATAAAGGATTTTTTTGCAACTGTGCAGAATAAGTTGCATTTTGCGATTCATGGACATACAGCTGCTGAAGTTATTATGGAAAGAGCAGACCATAAAAGAGACAATAAGGGATTGACATCATGGAAAAATGCTCCTAATGGAAAGATTGTGAAGGGAGATGTTAGTGTTGCAAAGAATTACTTATCGATGTTAGAAATGCAGGATTTAAACCAGTTTGTATCAATGTATTTGGATTATGCTGAACGACAAGCAAAGAAAAGAATTCCGATGACAATGGAAGATTGGTCGACTAAATTGGATGTTTTTTTGGAATTAAATGAAGAAGTGATTTTACAGGGGAAGGGAAAGGTGACAGCAGAAATAGCAAAAGCTTTTGCGGAGAGTGAATTTGAAAAATATCGAGCAATACAAGATGAGGAATATCAAAGTGATTTTGATAGGTTGCTAGAGGAATTATGAAGTTGAATCTATAATCCACACTCTCGGCACGTGGAGAGTACGGTTCTGTTGCAAAGAAGAGGTGCTGACCCGGCACGTGAAAGAAAGGGAAATACACGATTTAATTATTTTATGTGAGGATGAGAAAAGAAGTGTGATTTCTGGCATATAATAACCATAAGAAAACGAAAAAAGGAAATATAATGAAAAAGAGAGGATGAGTAACATCGCTTTCTTTTTAGAATATCATAAAATTAAATCAATATATTTTAGAAAGAGGCCATAGATTGTCAAAGATTGTAATTGATGCAGGACACGGTAGATATACAGCAGGTAAAAGATGTTTAAAGAGTCTTGATCCGGATGAGACACGGGAATGGGTGTTAAATGATAGAGTTGCAAGCGCTCTTGAAACTTATCTGTTGAGTGCAGGACATGAAACGCTGAGAGTAGATGACACAAGTGGAAATGTGGATGTGTCACTTTCCACAAGAGTAAAAATGGCTAACGAATGGAAAGCAGATTATTATGTATCTGTCCAGCATAATGCTGGAATTGCCGGTGGGCTTGGTGGTGGAACAATGGTTTTTGTGTATTCTGGCACTTCGGGAAAAACGAAAAAGACACAGGAAGCGATTTATAAACACGCAATTGCAAGGGCACAGCTAAAAGGAAATAGATCGGATGGAACAGCAGAAGCAGATTTTTATGTTCTTAGAGAAACAACAATGCCGGCAAGCTTAATAGAATGCGGATTTATGGATTCGGCTACCGATATTAAACATATTTTGAATCCGGAATGGAGCAAAAAAATCGCATTAGGTATTGCGGAGGGAATATGTGAGGTATTTGGAGGAAAAGTTAAGGAAAAAAGCAAAGAAATTTTGAAAGTAATGTCCGCAAAAAGTTTTGATGAAAAGCTTGCCGGAACGTATGTGGCAACAACAGCCAACTTAAAACTTCGTACAGGTGCAAATACAAAGTATGATGTAATTGCTTCGATACCAAAAGATGGAAAAGTACAATGCTATGGATACTATACAAAAGAATCGGATGGAACCGTTTGGTTGTATGTAGTTTATAATAAACAAGTAGGATTTATTTCGAAACGCTATTTAATACAAAAATAAGAAGGTGCTTCACTTGTGTTTACCTCAAGTGAAGCATATGGTACAATCCCATTATTGGGCTGCTTATAGAGAAGGCAATGATGTGAACTTGCTCAACAAGAGTTCTAAGAATAAGGATGTCTTGATTGAGTATATTGTGATATAATATGTATTATTCCCTACAATGAGAGGAAAGAGATAGATGAAGGAAAGAAATGCGAGAGCAAAAGTAATATCGGATTATGTGAAGGATAAGGAACGTATCGCGAATCAATATGTATTGCGCTGTTTTACAGTTTCTATGATCATTTATACAATTGCAGCAATTTTAAATTGGTTACACATATTTATCATTGATCAATCGGTAATGAACATTGGCTATTTTTCGTGTTTGTTCATTTACGTAGTGGCAATGACTGTTATAAGTTTTTTGTCTCTGTCAGATGCAAAGACAAAATATTTTATATTGCTCTGTGTGATTTTGATTTATACCATACTTGGTATTTCTTTGACGTACCATGTCATTCTAGTGAGTGCGCTTCCGTTTTTATATTCGATTTTGTATTCTTCTAAGAAGGTGATGCGCTACACTTATTATCTTACTGTGGTGAGTACCGTTTTTGTTGTTTATGGTGGATATTATCTAGGATTGTGTGATGCCAATATGGCATTGTTAACGAATAGCAGATTGCAGGACCATATGGCGAATGGGCAAATTCTTTTAACAGAGGTGAATACAAATCCAATATATTCATTAGCTTTGTTTTATATATTACCCCGTTGTTTGATTTATATCATATATATGTCAATTGGTAACAGCATTTATACTATCGTAAGTGGAAGCTTGGAGAAAGTACAATTGACCAATGAATTGGAGCAGGCGAAGATTGCGGCGGAGAAAGCCAATCGGGCAAAATCCGACTTCTTAGCGACTATGTCCCATGAGATTCGTACACCGATTAATGCAGTGCTCGGTATGAATGAGATGATTTTGAGAGAGAGTAAGGAGCAGGATACAAAGAAATATGCAGGTGATATTAAAAGCTCAGCTCATGCATTGTTAGGCATAATCAATGAAATCTTGGATTTGGCGAAGATTGAATCTGGAAAGATGGAAATTGTTCCAGTGAATTATGATATTAGTAGCATATTAAACGATTTGCACAATATGATTGATATTCGGGCAAAGGACAAGGGGTTGACGTTGGTTTTCGATGTAGATTCTTCGATTCCTGCAAAATATCACGGTGATGATATGCGTATCAAACAGGTGTTGACGAATCTGTTGACCAATGCGGTAAAGTATACGCCCAATGGTACAGTTACCTTGTCGGTCCGTTGTGTAATAGAAGGTGAAAATGCTGTGTTGCACTATGCCGTAAAGGATACTGGAATCGGCATCAAGCAGGAAGATATTGATAAGTTGTTTTTGGAATACCAGCGATTGGACGAGATACGCAATCGCCATATTGAAGGAACTGGCTTAGGTATCAATATTACGATTCAACTGCTTAGATTGATGGGGAGCAAGCTTGAGTTAAAGAGTGAGTACGGAAAAGGAAGCGAGTTTTCTTTTGCAATTGTACAAAAAATTGTTGATGCGAAACCGATAGGTGATTTTAAGGAACGTGTACAAAATAAAGAGACTGAGACAGAAACGTCATTGCATTATATTGCACCAGAAGCAAAGGTACTAATAGTGGATGATAATATAATGAATCGAAAAGTGTTGAAACGTTTACTAAAGAAGACACAGATAAAAGTAGTAGAGGCAGAAGGTGGTCGTGAGTGTTTGCAAATATTGGAGAGGGAAGCCTTTCATATCATTTTCTTAGACCATATGATGCCGGAGATGGACG
The DNA here is from genome assembly GCA_964439445.1 of uncultured Clostridium sp. Classification (GTDB taxonomy): domain Bacteria; phylum Bacillota; class Clostridia; order Lachnospirales; family Lachnospiraceae; genus CAG-590. The sequence continues at coordinate 3,891 of CAYTOQ010000060.1, forward strand.
GAATAGAGACGTTAGCTGCTATGCATAAACAAAACCTTGGAGTGAATACTCCTGTTATTATGCTAACGGCAAATGCTGTAACTGGTGCAAAGGAACAGTATCTAGAGCAAGGGTTTGATGATTTCTTGTCAAAGCCGATTTTGCCAAGCACATTAGATAATATGGTTTTGAACTATTTGCCGAAGGATTTGATTATGGAAGCAGATTTATAGGATGGTTGAACGGCAAAAAGAGAAGAATAGGAATGAAATAAATCTTGCATTTCGTATCATACTAATATGGATGAATATATAAGGAGGAATCATTTATGGCAGTAATTGAAGTGACAAAAAATAATTTTGATACAGAGGTAGCGGAGCATAAAGGAAAGGTATTGGTGGATTTCTGGGCGAGCTGGTGCCCACCATGTAAGATGTTGGCACCTGTTGTGGATGAGGTTGCGGAGGAAGTGACAGATGTGAAATTCTGCAAGATTAATGTGGACGAGCAACCAGAGCTGGCTATGAAATTTAAGGTGGCTAGCATTCCAACCTTGATTGTATTTGCTGACGGGGAGGAAATGAATCGCTCTTTGGGCTTTATATCCAAGGATGCTGTGAAGGAATTGATTCAATAGGTCCTGATAATATAACCTATAGAATTCATGTTAGGAATGGAATTCAATAGGAGAGAAAGCAGTCGTTTAGGTGTGAGAATATTATGGATATCAACGCAATTTTAGAGGAATATGATGCAATGTTTGGGAAGTGCCAGCTTGCAGAGATAGAAGCCTTTTTGAAAAATAATATAGAAAAATCGGCTGAGGTTGGCGATTATGGTGTGATGATTACGTTGCTGAATGAAATGATTGGATTTTGCCGTGATACAACACAGCAGGAAAAAGCGTTGGGTTATTGTGAGATGCTTTTGAATATTATGCATCAGATAAAATTGCAGGGAAGAGTGGAATATGCAACGTCCTTGCTTAATATTGCCAATGCTTACCGTGCATTTGGCTTATGGAACGAATCGGTTGCTTTGTATGAGCAGGTGTATGACAATTACAGACAAAATGTGGAACCGAATTCCTTTTCTTATGCAAGTCTTTATAACAACTGGAGTCTTGTATATCAGGAGATGGGAGATTACGAAAAGGCAAAGGAACTGTTATTAAAGGCGTTGACAGTGGTGGACTTGTATGAAGAAGCAGTGATTCCACAGGCGAATACGAGAACCAATCTTGCAACCACATTATTGCAAATTGGAACGGAAGATGCGTATGTGGAAGCAATGAGATATCTAAATGAAGCACTTGAGGTATATGAGAGAGATGGTGGAAAAGATTTTCATTATGGTGCAGCTTTAGTTGCTTTGGGTGATGCACATTTTTGCAAGAAGGAATATGAACAAGCGGCAGTGTGTTATCAGCGTGGTATGAATGAGATTGAAAAGCATGTAGGTAAGACTGATAATTATGACCGTGTGTTAGAAAAATATGAGATGTGTCAAAGACAGATTGAACAGGAGAATAATTGTTCTTCCAAGCAAAATAATGACAGTTCGTTGGCATTGAAAGGCAATATAGAAAACAGCCGGGAATTTTATGAACAGTATGGAAAACCAATGCTGCATAAATATTTTTCAGAGTACGAAAAGAGAATTGCGGTTGGCCTTGTTGGAGAGGGTTCTGACTGTTTTGGGTTTGATGATGCGATATCGACAGATCACGATTATGAAGTTGGCTTTTGCATGTGGCTGACGAAAGCGGACTATAATACAATTGGTTTAGAATTGCAAAGAAAATACGAAGAATTAATACTGGATTATAGAAGTCAGGTGCACGGTAATCAAGTCGCTCAAATGGAGGATGGCATAGAGAACAATGCTTTAGTATACAATCCATTTCTTGATAAACGACGTGGTGTGTTTGTGATTGACGAATTTTGCAATCAGATATTAGGCGTACAATTAGACTATGAGAAAGAGTTTCAGATAGACTATTTTGCTGTGCAGGAGGAAAAGCTTGCGACCTTGGTAAATGGTGAGATTTTTGAGGATGATTTGGGAATCTTTTCTTCGGTGCGTGAGAAATTGAAGAACCATTATCCCGAACAAGTCTGGCGGTTGAAGCTTGCGCAGAGCCTGCACGAGTTTTCTCAATATGCACAGAGCAATTATGCGCGGATGATGGCAAGAAAGGATTATGTGACGGCGGGTTTATGTATCAGTAAAGCGGTTGAGAGTGCAATGGATATTTCTTATTTGTTAAATAGAACATATGCACCGTATTATAAGTGGAAAAAGAAAGGTCTTGAAAAGCTTAACAAGCTACAAGCGATTGTGCCGATTCTGGAAGAGATTTCCTTGTTGCCAATTCAAAAGGAAGCTTGGAATAATGTGTCATATTCTTCAACTAGCGTCAATCAGACAGACCGATGTGTCTATTTGTTTGAACAGGTTGCAGAGGAAATAGTAAAAGAACTTCGCTCACAGGATTTAGTGATAGGAAATGATATATTTTTAGAGCGCTATTGTCAGCAGATTATAAAGGGGAAATATATGGATATTATTGAACAGATTGTAGACAGGGAATGGAAGCAGTTTGATAAGGTGAAAAACGAAGGTGGAAGAGCGGATTGTCAGGACGATTTTGCAACTTTTTCTGTGATGCGTAAAAGCCAGTATATGACTTGGAATGAGGAATTACTGACAAGCTATTACAACGACTTGGTAGAAGCAGACAATAAGGGGCGGAATCTTATTATGGAAAAGTATGCTAGAATGATGAAGAGCACTGCACCAGAGCGATATGCAGAGTTTGAAAAAGAACTTCCACTTTTGAATGAGAGAAGAATTACAATTCAAGAGGAGATTGTTCGGATTCAGGTTGCATGGATGGAGGAATTTGCAGACCGGTATCCCAAAATGGCGGATGGTGCCAGAAGCATCCATACTTCCGAAGATACTGCGTATAATACTTCCTATGAAACCTATTTGCGTGGGGAGCTAGGAACGTATTCTGAGACCACATTTGTCCTATATGGAAGATTTATCACATCGTTGATGCAGAATGGAAAGAACTTGGCATATGAAACGATGAGTAATACAGCGAAGCTTTATGGATATGAGTCCGTGGAAGATGCAGAGAAAAGAATGTGGTAAGGATATATCGTGATGGATTAAAGGAAACTGGTGGGTATTGTCACTGTATGATCTATTAAAAAGGTAAGCAGTAAAAAGAGGAGAGGATGCTATTGATATGCGTCCTCTCTTTTTCAATGTGCGTGACCTTTAGGAAATTGTATAACGCAATATACATTTTTATGGGTTTCGCAATCATCTATTGCTTAGACTTTTTTTATAAATACTGTCTCAAATCATCTCTTAATTTTTCTTCAATTGCAATCAAACGCTTGCAAATATTTCGCGATTTCTCATTTGCATCTGGATACTGGTTTAGATATCTATAAAGTGATTTTGCCCCCATGTCACATCCGTCTGTTATTAAATCGGCAATGGTGTTATCTGAGGCATCCATCCCTAATTTCATATTCGTCTTTAACCAAGACATACCTTTTGCCATAAGGTTAGGGTCTTTTTCCTCGCTGCAATAGTCAATTAACAGGGAATGAATTTCATTACCTAATTTTTCATGGTGTTCTCTACTTTCTGTTAACACATCGCGCAGTTCTGTTTTTTGTACCATTTCTAGAACCTCATCAATTGCAGATGTTCCCATTTTGGTACCGGAATCACATTCTCTTAATAAATGGACGGTATCTTGATATTCCATAATAAACCTCCTATGAATTTCGTTTCTATACAAAATTGTATGGAAACATTTTGTCTTCATTTAGTTTGTTCTCGAAATGAAAAAATATGTAGAAATAATAAGGTTTTTTAAAATAGTATATTTTGATATGGAAAGCCATACTATATAAAAATATAGTAGGAGAGTTTTTATGAAAATCAAAAAATCAGTACTAGTCATATGTATTGCGATTCCGTTAATAGTAGGTGTAGCTGCAGCCTTGTTGTCTGGTGGAGGGATGGAAGCGTTTGCAACTTTGAACAAACCACCTTTGTCACCACCGGCATGGTTGTTTCTGGTGGCGTGGACGATTTTGTATACGCTTATGGGAATTTCTTCTTATTTGGTGCTGTCTTCCGATGCGAGTGAAACGCAAATTCAAAGTGCAATGAACATTTATGCACTCCAGTTGTTAGTAAATTTCTTATGGCCAACCTTCTTTTTTAATTTTCAGTGGTATTTGTTTTCGTTTTTTTGGTTGGTTTTACTATGGATGTTGGTGCTGCTTATGATATGGAAATTTAAGGATATTTCCAAGGTGGCAGCATACCTGAATATTCCGTATTTGTTATGGTTGACTTTCGCAGGTTACCTTAACTTTTCAATTTGGTTATTGAACCGTTAAGTGCAATGGATGGATAAATAATTGCTGAAATATGGAAATGTGAAAAAAAGAAATTGCATTACACGGGGGAAAAGGATAATATAATGTAAGTTTGTGAATTTAGGAGGGTAATGATGAACAAAGGAAATTACAAAGCGCTATTGCCGATAGGTGTATTTCTGGTGCTTTACTTAGGACTTGGAATTTTATTTGAATATGTATTAAAGATACCAATGGGATTTTATAACATTCCAATTGTGGTGGTCTTTTTGATTGCATTGATGGTGGCTTGCATACAGAACCCCAAGCTTGATTTTGATGCGAAACTAGAAATCATGGCAAAGGGTGTTGGAGATAAGAACATTATTACAATGGTACTGATTTTTATGACGGCGGGTGTGTTTGTCGGTGTAGTGGGAAGAAGTAGTGCAGAAAGTGTTGCCTATTTCTTGTTGTCGATTATTCCGGCACAATTTGCCGTATTGGTATTGTTTGTGGTAAGTGCATTTGTGTCCCTGGCAATGGGTACTTCGGTAGGAACCATTACATTAATTGCACCGATTGCCGTTGCGGTGGCAAGTGGATCTGGTTTTGGTGTTCCGCTATGTCTTGGTTCGGTAGTAGGTGGTTCTATGTTTGGTGATAACCTGTCATTTATTTCAGATACAACGATTGCTGCCTGTAACGGTCAGGGATGTGCGATGAAGGATAAGTTCCGTGAGAATTTTGGTATTGCGCTACCGGCTGCAATTTTAACTGTAGTTATAATTACTGTGATGTCGATAGGTGCTGATGTTGGAGAGCCAATTGTGAAGGATTATAATCTTGTTCAGATTATTCCATACATTTTAGTATTAATTGGCGGCATTGCAGGAATCAATGTATTTCTAGTTTTAATTATAGGCATTGTCAGTGGTGCGATTATTATGTTGGCTACTGGGGCAACTGCACCAACGGATTTACTTGCCAGTATGGGTACGGGAGTGTCTGGTATGTTTGAAACATCGATGGTAGCAATTCTGGTATCTGCGATTTGTGCGTTAATTAACGAGTATGGTGGATTTGCAGCGGTACTACAGCTAATCAAGAAGGTGTTCAAGGGAGAAAAAGGTGGTATGCTTGGCATGGGACTTTTGGTAGGTGCGATGGATATCGCAACCGCCAACAATACAGTTGCTATTGTTATGGCAAATCCGATTGCCAAGGAGATGGCAGATAATTATGGTATTTCTCCAAGAAAGGCAGCTTCCATTTTGGATACTTTTTCGTGTATCTTTCAGGGTGTCATTCCTTATGGCGCACAGATGTTAGTTGCAATATCCGTAGCCAATGAATTAGGTGCAGGTGTATCCGCATTTCAGATTATGCCGAATCTATTCTATCCGTATATGCTGTTGTTAAGCTCATTGTTTTTTGTGTTCATAGTTCCTAAAAATAAGAAAAAATAACATTATATTAATCTAGACAAAATAGTGAGGGAATGTTTTCTCTCACTATTTTTTATGAATTTGTCCCAAAACTTGAACTGGGAAACAAATCTGATGGACGCCTGTCTAGAAATATGGTAAACTATGGATAGTTGTCAGTGGTGCAAGAACCACATATGAAATGTATAGAATTCTTTATCAGGATTCTCAATGGGTACATATTTATGTTCAGTTATAAGAAGGAGAGTTGTGTATGGGTGTTATTGCAAAAGGAAGCTTGCGTAAGAAGTTGGTGTTGGTAATGTTACCAGTTGTAATCTTGAGTTATCTTGTTACATTTTTGGTGACCTTATCTAACACAAAGAAGATTTTGCAAAAGGATGCGTCAGAGCAAATGATGATGACTACAGCGGCTGTGAACAACGATATGGCGGCGGAGATTAACCGTGTCATGGGTATTATGGAAAATGTTCAGACCTCTGTGGAAAAATCCTGTAGTACGCCTGAGGAAATTAAGGATTACATTTATGGAGTGGCCGATGCCTATACGGATATAATTCCGGCGGGCATTTATTGTGGCTTGACGAACGGTACCTATATTGATAAATTGTGGACTCCGGATGCTGACTGGGTCATGGAAGAGCGTCCATGGTATCAGGAAGGACTTCTCTGTGATGAGGTAACCTTTGGTGAGATGTACTTAGATGCGAATACCAATCAGTATATTATCTCTGCATTTGCTAACATTAAGGATTCTTCTGGTGATGTGATTGGTGTTGTGTGTGCAGATATTACTATGGACGGATTGGAAGAGATTCTTACCACATCGAGTGTGTTTGAAGAGGGGTATGTTTACGCCATTGACAAGGTCACTGGAATGGTATTCGGTAACAGTAAAGAGACTGACAAGAATGGTCTTTTGATTCAGGATTTGACCGATGAGAGCAGCAAGGAGATTATGTCCTTGATGGAAGCGGGAACCTTCGATACAGTGGTTTCCTATGACGATAGATATTACTGTTTAAGTGAGGTTTCTGATTCAAACTATGTAACCGTTTGTTGTGCAACTAAGGACGATGTGGAAGCGGATTTGCAAGGTGTGCAGACAAGCTCTATCATTACTTCCTTGTTGGGTGTCGCAATTCTTTGCGTTGCAATTTTTGTTGCACTCTCGTTCTTCTTGAATCCGATTAGTGGAATTATGAGTGTTATTGATAGAATGCAAAATCTTGACTTGACAGAACGTGCTAATTCCAGAGGAAATGACGAGTTTGGTGCAATGGCAAGCAGTATGAATACATTTGCAGATAATCTACACGGTGTTATGGGTGATATGAAAAATGCCATTAATGATATCGATAGTAAGGCAGATACCAATGCAGATATTGCAGGTGAGATGCATTCTATGGCAGAACAACAAAATGAAGCCCTTTCAAAGCTTATGGGAACGATGGCTGACTTGTCCATGGCAATTGGTGAAATTGCAGACAGTACCACTACATTGACAGAGCGAGTGGTAGATACCAATGAAGCCACAACCTTAGTAGAAGGAAAAGTAGACGAAACCTTACACTACGTTGATAGTGGTCGTGAGGATATGGATAAAATGACAGTTACTATGGGACAGATTGAAGAGATATCTGGGAGTTTACAGAAGGCAGTATTGGATGTGGAGCAGGGCTTAAAGGGAATTAATGCTATGGTTAATGTAATCAATGATATTGCAGACCAGACCAGTCTACTATCCTTAAATGCTTCCATTGAGGCAGCGAGAGCTGGTGAACAGGGAAGAGGCTTTGCAGTGGTGGCAGAGGAGATTCGTACCTTGGCAGATGATTGTGCAAATTCTGTTGTTGACATTGTGAAGACAACACAGGAAATGGATGAATTGGTTAAGAATGTAGTGGAGAAAACCACAGACAGCTTGCGTATGATTCATGATGGTCATACGGTAGTAGTAAGAACCAATGATACCTTCCATAAGATGAATGATATCATTGCAGAAATTAATGATGCAATTAATAATATTGGTGATTCTATTGCAGATATAGAGCGTGTTGCAACAGATATGGCAGCAAGCACCCAGGAGCAAAGTGCCAATACAACCAGCGTGTTAGAAGATTGCGAACAGGCAATGAGCATTTCTGAGCACTTCAATACAGAGGGCGAGAAGATGGCTTATGCAGGGCAGCAATTAAAAGAGCTTTCGGGAGAGCTTGCTTTGATGGTGGAGCAGTTTAAGGTGGACTAGATTTCCCTGATGTTCAGCGGACGAAAAATCTTGCTACTATGTGTGAATACACAGGAAAAACATATTATGAAATTTGCTTCGACTCTACAAACATAAGATTTGCTAACCAAATCTAATGTTCTCCGAGAGGTCGCAAATCTTCATAATAGTTTTATCCCTGTGTCTGTGTACACATTGTTAGCAGGATTTTTCTGTCTATGGAACATCCCGCCACGCCCGGTGCCACTTTTTGTATGCTTTATTGTTGCTACCTTTTAGCGAAACACAATTGATGGTTATTCTTGCTTGCAGACTTGTCCCAATCTGTATAGATGAAGGATACTTTGAATAGCTATTTGAATTTCTATTTGAATTTCACGAACATTCTTTGTAAGAATAGCAGAAGAAAAGTATACAATCAATTTTTTGGATTATTTTGCATGAATTAGGAATAACTTGTAAGATGATAATTGAAAAATTCCGTATTAAAATACTATAGAAAATGGAGACAATATCCTTTTTAGAATATAGTCTCCATTGTTATAGATTTAAATATTTATATTATCCACCATTTCTTGTGCTGCTTTGTTACATATATCTATATCCAAATCTAAGTTCATATAATCATGTAGCATTCTTTGGATGAATTCCCCAATGTCAGTAACTTCTTGTTCTGCATAAATCATATCACTAACCATGCAATACACGTCATAATAATCTTCATTTTTCCAAGATTCTTCTGGAGAATCAGTGATTCCTGCAAGTGCGTTAACTGCATTTGTAACATATATAAAGTCAGAAAGAATATGAGTATTTGTAGAGAAAAAACCTTCTCCCCAAAAGAATGAATCTTTATCAAATTCAAAATCTGCAATTACGAAGCATTGTTCAGGATATGTGTTAAACCCTTCTTTTTTGCGAAAACGTCGCTGTGCTTCTTCCGCTTTTTGTTGTGTAGAATATAGACCCAAAAGTTTCGTTGAAGATTGGTTGCAAAATTCGTATACATGATATAATAAATATCCCTTTGCCATATCCTAATCCTCTAGCAATCTCAGTCCTGCCGTATCCGTAACAGGAAGAGAGAAGCAAATTGCCTTTGCCTTGCTGTCTAATCCAGCTTCCGTCATAATAGCCTGCATAATTTTATTCTTCTCATCGCTCTTAGTAACAATGAAAACCAATTCCTTTTCGGCTGCAATGGAAACGCCCATGAACTTTTCCGCAGCCTCCATTCCGGTTCCCTTGGCATGAATGACGGTTCCACCGTAAGCACCAGCGCTACGTGCAGCACTCATAATCAAATCGGTATGACCCTGTTCTGCAATTACTACAATCAAATCATGTACTGTATTTTTCAAGGTTGATTCCTCCTCCTTATGATAATCCTCACTTTCAATTAAAAACTGTAATGCTTTCTTTCCACCGATGCTGCTAAGGGGTACAGTAAATGCGATTCCACCGCCGGGAGCATCGATCTGTAATTTTTTTTCTAACTGTTTCTTGATGGAAACCCATGTGCTTTCCTTCAACACAGAAAATGCAACTGCTTTTTCGTTGGAGTCTAATCCCAGATAATCCATAATGTCATTGGAAACAGTTCCGTAGCCTAGGGAAAGAAATGCAACATGCAAATCGTTTTCTTGATACAGTTCCATATATTTATGTGCAATTTTACGATCCACAATCGTGGTCATCATATATAAGCTTCCCATATAATCTCCTTTCTGCCAGCTATGATGTTAGGCAATTGCGAAACTCTCAAAAAAACATGTTGAGTTGTGCAAATTTAACAAGTACCATAAGCAGGTACGTCTGAGTCCGTCAGCACTTAGCGAGACTTTGTCGAGCTTAGTACTGCTACGCACTCAGCCGTAGTGCGAACGTGCCTGCGTTGGTTTGTTAAATCTGTACAACTTTTACAACTTAAATTAGAGTTTCGCAATTGTTTAAGCTATGATGTAATTAAGTAATTACAACTCTATAATCTCCATATCGCCGTAAGCATCCAATGTGATGCGGTTTGCCTGACTGGCAGCAACCTTGTGCAGCTTGCTCTCCTTAACCTTGAAGATAACACCCATTATCTGAATGGTAATCAGTGGAGTCATGGCTACCATCGCCACAATGCCAAATGCGTCTGCGATAATGTTACCGCCAAGTGCCTGGCACGCTCCCATTGCAAATGGCAACAGGAAGGTTGCGGTCATCGGACCGGAAGCAACACCACCGGAGTCGAATGCAATTGCAGTAAATATTTTCGGTACAAAAAAGGTTAAAACCAAAGCGACAAAGTAACCAGGAATTAAAAACCATAGAATGGATATTCCGGTAAGAACTCTGGTCATAGCAAGTCCGACTGAGAAAGCTACACCAATGGATAAGCTTGTTCCCATTGCCTTTGCTGAAATTGCACCATCCGTCAGCTCTTCTACCTGTTTGGTGAGAACGAATACTGCCGGTTCTGCTTTTACGATAAAGTAACCAATAATCATACCGATTGGAATGATAATCCAGGAATATGGTAATCCTGCAATGGTTTGTCCCAGGTAGTTACCTGCTGGCATAAATCCAACATTAACTCCGGTTAAAAATAATACAAGTCCAATGTAGGTATAGAATAAACCGATGGCAATCTTAATGATTGTTTTCTTATTAATATCCCTGACAATCAATTGAATGATTGCAAAGAATATGACAATTGGTAATAAGGAAACTGCAATTTCCTCTATGTAGGTAGGGAATTCTACTGCAAACAAATTCCATAGGTCAACCGTGTTGTCAATGACTGGAATGGATTCGGATACCTGTTCGCTAGACTCTGGTTTATAAATGATACCAAGTATCATAACTGCTAAGATTGGACCGATGGAGCACATAGAAACCAAACCAAAGCTATCGTCTGCTGCGTGTCTATCACTTCGGATAGCAGAGATACCAATACCAAACGCCATAATAAATGGTACGGTCATAGGGCCGGTTGTAACACCGCCAGAATCAAATGCGACAGAAAGAAAATCCTTTGACACAAAAGGAGTCATTGCAAAAATTACGATATAGAAAAATACCAACAAATATGAAAGTGGAATTCCAATTAACATACGAAGTATGGCGAGTACAAGGAACAGCGCAACGCCAAGTGCAACTGCTAAAATCAATGTCATATTTGGGATGGATGGAACCTGTTGGGCAAGAACCTGTAAGTCTGGTTCGGATATGGTGATAACAAAGCCCATAATAAAGCTTACGAGTATCACAACAAATACATTTTTAGACTTTGTCATAATCGTACCGGTTCGTTCGCCGATAGGGGTCATCGAAAGTTCAACACCCACGTTGAAAAATAACATTCCTACAATTAGTAATGCGGCACCAACTAAAAAAGTCATCAAAATACTTGGTGGGATTGGTGCGATGGTGAAACATAGAAGTAATACAATTGCCAAAATGGGAAGTACAGCCTTCATCGTTTCTGTGAATTTCTCAATAAATTTTCCTTTTAATCTGCTTTTTGGTAACTGCAATATATCAAACGCCTTTCTATAAATATATCTGTTTGTATTACGTTCCAATTTGATTAAAAAATAATACAATAAAGAACGCAATTTCAAAATCCTGTTTATTATAACATAAAAATTGACGATTTGTCTGTGTAAAAATGTGTAATAAATGTGAAATGACAGAAAATTCTGAGTTTTGGTGAGAATTGTAGAAAAGATGAGTGACAACGTATTGGTAAAAGTATATAATAAAACTAGTTTGAAACCGGATTCATGAGAAGAAAGAGCGTGTGTTACAGGCAATTGCGGACATAGGCTTTGTACCGAATGCATTCAAGGGCATCAAAAAGAATGCCACCATTACAATCATGACAAAGAATAAGACGACATACAACAAGGTTGTAAAGCTTATCAAGAAGTCCGGTGCAAAGAATGTGAAATAATAAGTACAAAAAGAAAAAATAAACTTGGGATTAAAGGATAACAGATAGTTTGTTATAGATATGTTATAGCAGACGGATGAATGAATGTGGAAAAAAGCATTTTATTCTCCGTCTGTTTTTTGTTAGAGCAAACCACCGGTTAAGCTAGAGGTGCTGATTGCCTGTTATTGTTTTCAGGTGTATCAGATTGTATGAAATTTCATAATAAAATTGGATTTAAATTAGGCTTGAGTTTTCGTAGTTTTATCCACAACTGTTTCATTTTCGGTCGTTTCACATCC
>CAYTOQ010000061.1:0-15543 GCA_964439445.1 uncultured Clostridium sp.
CCTATTAGTTGTATATTAGTCAGTAGGGTTTCAGATATGGAAATCAATTACATATTTATATAAGGAGGATTTCTTCAATGAAAGAAAAGGTTATCTTAGCTTACTCCGGCGGTCTTGATACAACTGCTATTATTCCTTGGTTAAAGGAAAACTATGACTACGAAGTAATCTGCGTATGTATCGACGTTGGACAGGAAAGCGAATTAGAAGGATTAGAGGAAAGAGCAAAGGCATCCGGCGCTTCTAAGTGCTATATCTTAGATGTGGTAGATGAGTTCTGTGATGACTATATTGTTCCATGTGTACAGGCTGGCTCTGTATATGAAAACAAGTACTTGTTAGGTACTTCCATGGCTAGACCATTAATCGGTAAGGTATTAGTAGATATCGCTCACAAAGAGGGCGCTACTGCTATTTGCCACGGTGCAACCGGTAAGGGTAATGACCAGGTTCGTTTCGAGCTTGCAATTAAAGCATTTGGTCCAGAATTAAAGATTATCGCTGCTTGGAGACAGGATTCTTGGACAATGAACTCTCGTGAGGAAGAAATTGAGTACTGTAGAGCACACGGTATTGATTTACCATTCTCTGCTGATTCTTCTTACAGCCGTGACCGTAATCTTTGGCACATCAGTCACGAAGGTTTGGAGTTAGAGGACCCGGCTGCTGAGCCAAATTATGATCATTTATTGGTTCTTGGCACATATCCTGAGAAGGCTCCGGATGAGGCTGAGTATGTAACACTTACATTCGAAAAGGGTGTTCCAAAATCAGTGAACGGTAAGGAAATGAAGGTTTCTGATATTATCCGCGAATTAAACCGCTTAGGTGGTAAGCACGGTGTTGGTATTGTAGATATCGTTGAGAACCGTGTAGTAGGTATGAAGTCCCGTGGTGTTTATGAAACTCCAGGTGGAACCATCCTTATGGAAGCACATGAACAGTTAGAGGAGTTAATCCTTGACCGTGAGACATTGGCATTTAAGAAGACAATCGGTGACAAGTTCGCCGACGTTGTATACGAGGGCAAATGGTGGTCACCACTCCGTGATGCTTTACAGGCATTTGTAGAGTCTACACAGGAGCGCGTAACTGGTGAAGTGAAGTTAAAGCTTTACAAGGGTAACATCATCAAGGCTGGTACCACTTCTCCATACTCATTGTACTCTGAGTCTTTGGCAAGCTTCACAACAGGTGATTTATATGATCACAGAGATGCAGAAGGATTTATCAACTTATTTGGTCTTTCTACAAAGGTTCGTGCAATGCTTGATGCGGAGAGAAAGTAATTACATTACCTAGTTAATTATATACGCAAAAAGAAATGGCTATCTTCGGATAGCCATTTCTTTTTTAGATTTCAAGATTATACAGTCCATTTTTTATGCCGCTTCTTCCATACCCTCCGCCAGAATTGACTTAAACTTCTCTTTAATAATTCTGGAATTCTCTCCTGCCTGAACGGAAAGCATCCCTTCAATAATGACTTCCATAACAAGACTTTCCTGCTCACTACTCTTCTCTAGTTTTCTGGCAACCGGAATACACACCCAATTTGCTAATATGGAACCATATAAGGTTGTAATCAAAGCCAAAGACATTCCGGAACCAATGGCTTCCACATTCGTTCCCATGGATTTCATCATATTGATTAAGCCTAGTAATGTGCCAACCATTCCCCACGCAGGACCATAGGACCCTAAATCTTTCCAAAAACGAATCCTACGCTCATTGCGTTCTTCCTTGTGCATCAGTTCACTTTCTAATATATCCCTCACCAACTCTGGCTCTGAACCATCCACAATCAAGCGAACACTTTTACTAAAGAATTCATCTTCTATCTGATCTGCATATTCTTCCAAATATAAAAGTCCCTCTTTACGCGCAACGTCCGACATTTCAATAATCTGTTCTGATACCTGTTCTGTTGTATGTGGATACTTTTGATACGCATAATAAATACTTTTCAACCCATCTATATAATCCTCAAAGGAATCCGCAGTTGCCATAACGGCAAACATAGCGCCACCTATTGTGACAATGAAAGAAGGCAGGTGTATGAAATTCATGATGGTTTGAATTCCACCATTGGTTATGATTCCAAATATAATTGCGCAAAAACAAAGCCAAAAGCCTGTTACTCCAGCGACATTTAATTTCTGCATTGAAATCACACCTCCTTTTCACACAAGCACCTCATTGATAAACCTTATTACTTACCGTTTGCCATAAACCATAAACGTGCTGTAAATGGTAAAATAATAAGGTCTAGCACACACGCATATAACATCGCTATTAACGCAACACCAATATTTGCAGCTAGCTGTATTCCTTCCGCAGACTGATGCAAGGAAGAAATCACACCTATTAACGTAACCACAGCACCCGTAACCGCAATGGTAATCAAAACTAGATTACAAGCATACATGGAACGTCTAACTTCTTTCGCATCGACAACATTTTTTCTAAAACAAATTGCAAATGCTCTAAAAAAGTCAAATCCATAGCCAGATACAAATACCACAAATACCATCACACTGATAATCATGAACAGTGAGGGGAAATCGATATACCACCCCATACTACCAGCCGATATAAAAATGGTTAGAAATAATGCAATCACAAAACCGACTCCACCAATCACTGCCTCTAGCACTAATTTCTTTCTGCTTTTCTTTTCATATTCTCTTTCTTCCATAAGATTTGTCATATTCTCCTCCGCCTTTCCCTGGTAGTTATCCTCTGATAACTTTTCTCCGGACAGAAGTTCATTTACATTAATCTTAAGAAGCTCACACAATTCCATAAGCAATGAATTATCCGGCATACTCTTTCCCGTCTCCCATTTCGAGACCGCCTTATCACTCACACCTAGCTGTTCTGCCATTTGCCTTTGTGTCATATTCTTACTCTTTCTTTGCTCTGCTATGAACTTGCCAATTTTCTCTTGATTTAACATAGGAACCTCCATCTTTTGTTTTTTGTTACAAGCTAACCATATAACAAATCTCATTCTCTACCAACACATCAGCAGTAGAATTCCCTCTACCATTGGTAGAATTCTTAAAAACACTATATTACATTACGATAATTTTTTCAATTTACAACAAAAGAAAGACTCTCCATTCAGAAAGTCCTTCAATGTTATGTTAACCTTTTATTTAATTCTTACATGCATTCTTTCACTTAAAAATCCAATGGCAGCGCAACCGTAATCGTTGTACCACTTCCCATTGTACTCTCCATCCGAATATCACCGTGATGAAACATCACCACGTGCTTTACAATAGAAAGTCCTAGTCCCGTTCCTCCAATTGCCCGAGAATGGCTCTTGTCCACACGGTAAAATCGTTCAAATACTCGTTCCTGATCTTCTAACGGAATACCAATTCCAGTGTCTTCCACTTTTATAGACACCTTCTGTACCCCCATATCCTCAAAACCATAAATGGTAACACACACTCTACCATCTTGCTTATTATACTTAATTCCGTTATCACAAAGATTATAGAGTACCTCCTCCATCATAGAAGGAATTCCCTTCATAATAACATCCTCACCCACAATATGAATCGATACATTCTTCTCCTTACAAGGAATTTGCAATCGCTCCCTCACCTGCTTCGCCATTGCAAGCAAATTCATATCCTCCACAACATAAGAAGCGGTTTCTTCATCCAATTTGGATAAGAAAATAATATCGTTCACAAGGCCGATTAATCTTCCTGCCTCCTCATATATATTTTTTGCAAAGCCTGATACATCCTCTGCCTTTACGATGCCATTCATAATAATCTCTGCAATACCAGAAATCGATGTAAGTGGTGTTTTTAATTCATGTGAAACATTGGAGGTAAATTCTCTTCTGAGTTGATCTCGCTTCTCCTTCTCCGTTTCATCTAGAATAATTACAATAACACCTTCCACCAATTCCTCCGGCACCTGTTCATTTGTCGGAGCATAACGGACAGCCGTTTCGTCCTTTATCAAATCCTCCGTTACAATCGGGTTAGCGACAATCCGATAGATGCGTTCACCACTTTCTAATATACGCTGGCTACGCTTACCAGAAACCGCCTCCTTTACCGCCTCACGAAGTTCCCGGTCTCTGTCGAAGGAAATAATATTCTCTCCAGTATAATCCATTTCTTTTGAAGCTTTTAACAATTCAACTGCGGCTAGATTATATGATAAAATATTTTCTTTTTTATCCAATACAAGAAAACCTTCTCGCATATGCTCAGTCAAAGCCTGGAACTTGGTTTGCTGCATTTGTAAATCGTCCATTTGACGTTCAATCAATACATTCTGTTTGCGAATACGTTTCAATAAAGGGACAAGCTCTTCATACTCTTCTTCCATCTCTCCATTAATCAAATCCAAATTATTGATTGGTGCTACAATGTTCTTTGCCATTCTCTTTGATAACAAATACGATAACACAACAATGACAACCACGAGAATCATGGTTGGCTGTAACATAGATATCAAAATGGAAAATACTGTATTATACGCACTAGACAATCGCAAAATAGAACCATCTTTCAGCTTCACTGCATAATACACCGTCTGTTCCTGTAAGGTGTCAGAATATCGAATCTCATATCCTTCCCCCTTTTCCTTTGCTTCTTGCACCTCCTGACGATTGCTGTGGTCTTCCATAGTACTCTCATTAACATTCGAGTCATATAAAACGTCGCCCTCCTCAGAAATCCATGTAATACGGTTCTTATGCGAGTCCACAACACTGTCCTTCACATATCCACTCATGCGAAAGCCTTCTAGATAGTCTTTCCCCACAACCTCCATACCACAAGCAATATATGCCGCTTCTGCTTTCATTTCTCTTTCTATCTGATTTCCAAAATAATCATACAAAATACCCACAATAATAACATAGGATATAAATAATATGATAATTGATAATCCAAATGTGTTTTTAAAAATTCTCTTAACCATTGTATCTCCTAATGTGATTGTAACTACGCTTCATCCGGTATTCCAAGTTTATAGCCAAAACCCCTTACTGTTTCAATCAGGCTACCTGCATCACCTAACTTCTGTCGCAAGGTTCTTACATGCACATCAACCGTCCTGCTCTCACCATCAAAATCATACCCCCAGATAGATTGTAAAATCTGGTCTCTCGAAAATACGGTTTCTTGATTTTGCAAGAGCAATGATAACAACTCAAACTCTTTATAAGTTAGGGTCGTGACCTCTTCTCCATTCACCTTTACCACATGCTTCGAAATGCTGACAAACAAAGGACCTATCTTAAATGTATCCTCCTTCTCCACTGTCATCTCGCTTCTCCGAAGAAGCGCTTTAATTCTAGACATCAACTCCATCATACTAAATGGCTTTGCCACATAATCATCTGCACCGGAATCCAACCCAATCACCTTGTCATATTCTGTACTCTTTGCTGTCAACAAAATAATCGGTAACTTCTTCGTTCTCTTATCTGCACGAAGCTTCTTTAATATTTCAATTCCATCCTCTTCCGGAAGCATAATATCCAATAATAATAAATCAGGAACTCTCTCCTCTAACTTCTTCCAAAAATCACTTGGACGCTCAAACCCTTCTGCCTCATAACCAGTATTTTGCAATGTGTATATCACAAAATTCTGAATTGTTGCGTCATCTTCTAACAAATATATCATTCGCATCCTCCTTGACACATATTTTGCGTTCTATTATCTCATCCCTAGTTAAAAATATAACGCAGGCACAAACGTATATTTCACTTTCATTTTGCTCCTCTATATTTTACAATATACATTTTCATTTTACAAACATAGCATTGTTAAATGTGCGTTAAAAATCATCAGGAATCCTTATTATTCGACACCTTTGTACCTGTAATGGAATACAACACCCACTCAGCAATATTGGTCGCATGATCCGCAATTCTCTCGTAATACTTTGCAATCATCAACATATCAATATACATCTCTCCATCTGTATGTTCCTTCGAAATAGTATGTATTAGCCTTTTTTTCATAGCATCAAACAAATCATCCACAAAATCATCTGCATCAATTACAGCTTTTGCAAGCTCCTTATCCCTTCTTACAAATGCATCCACACTATCCGATACCATTTTACCTGCTGCATTTGCCATTTCCTCAATGCATCGTTTACTCTCTTCATCGCAGTTTTTCACATACTCTACAATTTCAATGATATCAAGTGACTGATCACCAATACGCTCCATATCGGATATCATTTTCAGTGCCGCGGAAATCACCCGCAAATCCCTGGCTACCGGCTGTTGTTTAAGCAAAAGCTTCATACACAACCCCTCTATATCACTTTCCATGCGGTCCACTTCTAATTCCTTGGTCCTTGCGAGCTCCACATAATCGGTGCCTTCTATAAGAGATTTTTGCGTCAATACAATTAACTCCTCGCATAGTGCACCCATTTCAATTAATTCTTTATTCAACAATTCAAGCTGTGTGTCAAAACGATTTCTCATATCAACCAAACCTTCCTGTAATATAGTCTTCTGTTCTCTTATCACTTGGTGTAGAGAATAATTTCTCTGTATTATCATATTCAATCACTTCGCCCAATAGAAAAAACGCAGTCTTATCCGAAATACGGGCCGCCTGTTGCATATTATGGGTTACCATAATAATGGTATAATCCTTTTTAAGCTCCATTACCAAATCTTCAATCTTAGATGTTGAAATCGGGTCCAACGCAGACGTCGGTTCATCCATCAATAAAACCTCCGGTTGCACTGCCAATGCTCTGGCAATACAAAGACGCTGTTGCTGTCCACCAGAAAGTCCTAGGGCACTCTTTTTTAAGCGGTCCTTTAATTCATCCCAAATTGCTGCATCTCGCAACGACTTTTCTACAATCTCATCTAATTGCATTTTTGAACGAATCCCATGCGTTCTCGGACCAAATGCTATATTATCATATACACTCATGGGAAATGGATTGGGTTTTTGAAATACCATGCCTACCTTTTTGCGAAGTAAATTCACATCCATATCCCCATAGATGTCCTCTCCATCCAACAGTGCTTTTCCGGTAATCTTGCATCCCTCCACCAAATCATTCATACGATTCAAGCTCTTCAAAAATGTTGACTTTCCACATCCGGAAGGACCAATAAATGCTGATATTTCATTTTGAGGAATATTCATATTAATTCCCTTTAATGCATGAAAATCCCCGTAATATAATTCTAAATTCTCTATTTCAAATTTATTCATATCGCTCATCTCCTCTACTATGTATTCTTTGACCGAATTGACTCTATACGCATATGGCATTAGCACTTTGTAAACCTTTTTGCCACATAGCCCGATAATGCATTAATTCCTAATACCATTCCAAGCAGTACAACCGCTGTAGCATACGCCTGCTCCATATACAAACCTTCATTTAACAAGCAATACATATGTACTGCCAAGGTTCTTGTAGAATCAAAGAAACCTGTGGCTGTTGTTGCTACCGTTCCTGCTGTAAATATAAGCGCTGCTGTTTCACCCACGATACGGCCAATGGCCAAAATCACACCTGCAATAATACCGGGCATTGCAGATGGTAACACAATTTTAAACACTGTGCGAAGTCTGCCTGCCCCAAGTCCAAAACTACCTTCACGATAAGAATCCGGTACAGCAAGCAAAGCTTCCTCCGTTGTTCGCATAATGACCGGTAACACCATAATTGCTAACGTAATTGCTCCCGCCAGCAAGGTATATCCCCAATTTAAACCAATACAAAACATTAGATATCCAAATAAACCATACACAATAGAAGGAATTCCCTGCAATGTCTCTGTTGTCACACGCACAATGTTCACAAGCTTGTTTCCCCGTTTTGCATACTCCACAAGATAAATAGCTGAAAATACACCAACCGGAACTGCCATGAGTAGAGTCAATCCTGTCATATACAAGGTATTAATCATTGCCGGTAACATCGATACATTTTCCGTTGTATATTCCCATGCAAACAAATCCCAAGATAGATTTTTCACCCCATTTAATAGGATATACCCAATCAGAAACAACAAAATTCCAATTGTCACAGCCGCTGACGCCACAACCAAAATCAAGAGGCATAAGGATAACGGCTGTCGTTTGTACGCTTTCATTTTCTGTGCCAGCGTCTGTTTATTAACTCCTTGTACTGCATTGGTATCAGTACTCATTTTTTTAATACTTTGTACCATTTCCATCTCTAATTCCTTCCTTTATTTTTAATTACTGAAAAGCTCAAATTGATAATTAAAATGAATACAAATAATACAACTGCTGTTGCAATCAGTGCATCTTTATGTAATCCAGAGGCATACCCCATCTCCAATACAATATTGGATGTCAAGGTTCTCACACCGCTAAATATAGAATTGGGCATGATAGGCTGATTACCTGCAACCATCACCACTGCCATGGTTTCACCAATCACACGACCAATGCCAAGAATCACTCCTGCAAAAATACCAGATTTTGCTGCCGGTAATTGTGCAAAAAACACTGCTCTTTCATGAGTTGCTCCAAGTCCTAATGCACCTTCATAATAATTGTCCGGTACTGCACGAATTGCAGATTCTGCCACGCCGATTATAGTAGGTAATATCATAATACCAAGCATTACAGAGGCAGTTAATATTCCCTTACCACTGCCGCCAAATACATTTCGCATCATCGGAACCAACACCACCAGCCCAAAGAAACCATACACAATGGAAGGCACACCTGCCAATAACTCCACAGCAGGTTTTAATATCTTGTAAAGCTTTTCCGGACAAAATCTAGCCATAAAAATAGCACATAGAATTCCCACCGGAACCCCGACAATTACACCACCAGCCGTTACATAAATGCTTCCAAGAATCATCGGTAAAATGCCAAAAAAACCTTCCAGTGGCTTCCACAATGTACCACCCAAGAAATCTCCTGGCGAAATCTCAAAAATTGCCGGCACACCATTGGCAAAAATAAAAAAACAGATTAGTGCAACCGCCAAAATGGATACACACGCACTGACAAAAAACATTATATGCATTGCCCGCTCTGAAAATTTTCCTTTCACATCTGCTCCTCCTTAATCCCACAAACGATAAATGACAACCATCGGATGTATGGAATAAGCTTCTACATCCGATCTTGCTCTGTCATTTTATCCCTTAGTAATTACTGTATCTCTGACCAATCTAGCACATTACCTACATAGATATCCTTAATCTGATCCCTTGTTAATTCTTCCACTGTCGAATTGACATTTACAATAATGCAGATACCGTCCATTGCGATGTTGATTGCTTCGAGGCTTTCAAGTTCTTCTTCTTTCAACTCTCTTGATGACATTCCAATATCACATGCCCCTTGTGTTGCTGACTCAATTCCAGCCGAAGAACCAGTCTGCTGAATTTCAATGACTACATTTTTATTCATCTCTTTGTACTTCTCAGCCAGCTTTTCCATAACTGGTGCCACCGATGTAGAACCGGCAATTGTAATCTTTCCTTCTAGGTCCGACGCTTCATAGGTATTTCCGGATGCAACTGTAATATATCCTTCTTCCTCAACGATAGCCTGACCATCTTCACTTAAAATATAATCAATAAAGTCTTGGGCTATCTCTGTAGTTCCACTCTTCGGAATACAAATCTCAAATGGTCTTGCAACCTTATAATCGCCTGATTTCACATTTTCCACTGTCGCCTCTACACCATCAACCTTTACTGCTTTAACACTATCATTCAAAGAACCAAGGGAGATATAGCCGATTGCATTTTCATTACCTGCCACTGTTGTTATCATAACGGATGTGGAATTGGTAATCTCTGCAGTCTGTACTGTATTATCCACATCATCCTCTGTTACTCCTACGATTTCAGTAAATGCACTTCTTGTACCTGATCCATCCTCTTGCGAAACCACTGTAATTGCACTGTTTGCTCCAGCACCACATCCCGTAAGGATACTTCCCATCATTGCCACACTAACTACTACCATTGCTAACTTTTTCATCTTCATAATTTTTATTCCTTTCTCTTATTGAAATTTTTTTATTCTCTCTTCTCTCTTGTCGACATATATATCCTACAAAATAGTTGTTAAATGCAAAAGCAAACCATGGTAAAAAATATGTTAATCTTTCCGTTCTAAAGAGCATAAATGTTAAATCCAGATTACAAAACCATCGAATTATGTCTCATTCCTTGTCACCAAACAACGAAATAAACAAAAAAGTAGGCTGACACTGATACGATACGCCCCTGTCTACTTGACAGGGATATATCGCTTTTATCAACCTACTCTTAATGCTTACGCTACTATTCAATTCTACTGTTCATTCTCTTCTTAAATTCGATGAAGATTCTTAAGCGACAAATCCATAATTGGTGCAGAATGTGTCAACGCACCGGAGGAAATATAATCTACACCGATATCAATTAAGTTGGCAACATTCTCTTTTGTCACATTTCCAGAGCACTCTGTCTTTGCTCTTCCATCGATAATACAGATTGCCTCTTTCATAGTCTCCTTATCCATATTGTCCAACATAATAATATCGGCACCGGCCTCTACCGCTTCTTTTACCATTTCAAGAGTCTCACACTCCACTTCAATCTTACGAACAAATGGTGCATACTCCTGTGCCATTTTAACTGCTTCCTTCACACCACCTGCAGCACCAATATGATTATCCTTCAATAAAATACCGTCTGATAAATTGAATCGATGATTATATCCACCACCAACCTTCACGGCGTATTTTTCAAAAACGCGCATATTCGGAGTTGTTTTTCTAGTATCTAATAGCTTAGTATTGCTCCCCTCAAACAATACAGCAATCGAATTGGTATAAGTTGCAATACCACTCATTCTCTGCAAGTAGTTAAGTGCTGTTCGCTCACCCTCTAGCAAAACACGGATATCACCACGAATTTTTCCAATTAGCTGACCATTTGTCACCTTATCTCCATCCTTCGCCTGCATTTCAAATTCTGTTTTATCATCCAGCAATTCAAATACACGCTTAAAAATTTCCAAACCAGCAAGAACACCATCCTGCTTACAAATTAAATCAACCTCTCCTAGCTGATACTCTGGCATAACAGAATTGGTAGTAATATCTTCACTTGTAATATCTTCTCTCAGTGCTTGCAAAATCAAATTATCTACATTTAAGTTCATTAATTCTCTCATATGTTCTCTCCTATCTACGACGCTTAACAATCAAGCTCTCATATGTTTCTTCGTTACTCATTTTCCTTATCCTGCGTTCGTTGCATCTGTCGCCTTAGTTTATCTGCCTCAATCCGCTGTCTAGTCAGTTCATGGTAGCTTTCCTTAAATTCTGCATAGGATGCCGGATAATCCTTCATAGAAACAGGAACCTGCTCTTTAACAGAAACCTCTTCACCAGCTAATTTGTTATCTTCTCTCTTCAAACATATAGTAATACTCTTTGCTGCACGCTTTGCCCATACCAAGCTTTCCAGCAAAGAATTACTTGCTAACCGATTGGCTCCATGCACTCCATTACATGCAGTCTCACCTGCTGCATATAGACGCTTCATAGAGGTTTTACCATTCAAATCTACTTTTACACCACCCATAAAATAGTGCTGCGCTGGTACGACCGGAATCGGTTCTTTGGTAATATCATAGCCTTCTTCTAAACAACGTTTATAAATGTTTGGAAACCGTTTCATAATATCCTCTGAATGAATCTTTTGAAGGGACAAATATACAAACCGTTTGCCGTCTTTTTCCATCTGCTTGCGAATTTCCCCTGTTAATACATCCCGAGGAAGTAATTCATCCGCAAACCGCTCACCATTACTATTTAATAAAATGGCTCCCTCTCCACGCACAGATTCTGAAATCAGAAAACGCCTTCCTGCATCCTCCGAATACAATGTGGTCGGATGAATCTGTACATAATCTACGTTTTCTAATTCAATCTTATGCTTCATAGAAATCGCCAACGCATCACCGGTTAAATGTCTATAATTGGTAGAGTGCTTGTACAAGCCACCAACGCCACCACTCGCCCATAGCGTATAACGACTATAGATTGGGACCACTTCTCCACTTGCAAGTTCCGCTATAATACCATAGCATCTCTTATTTTTTTCTATAATATCAATCATCGTAGTTCGCTCTAGCAAAGTAATATTGGTTTGCTCCTTTACCTTTGCAAGAAGCTTTGATGTGATTTCTTTACCTGTCAAGTCCTCATGATAAAGAATTCTGGCTGCTGTATGCGCACCTTCCTTGGTATACACAAATTCGCCCCATTCTCTTTCAAATTCCACATCACAATCAATCAAATCACAAATAATCTCTTGGGAGGAACGAATCATCAAATCTACAGCCTCCCGATTATTCTCGTAATGTCCTGCACGCAGAGTATCCTCAAAAAACGCCGGATAATCGTCTTCATTTTTCAAGACACAGATTCCTCCCTGTGCTAAAAAAGAATCGCTTTTCTCTGCATCAGACTTCGTAATAATTAGTATTCTCTTATCCTTCGGTAAATGTATCGCAGCAAACAAACCCGCTACGCCTGTGCCTACGATTATAATGTCATATTCTTTATTCATCTTAAGCCCTCTTGCTATTTATTGCCAAGCTCTAGCATACGATTTAACGAGTGATTTGCACCATTTCTAACCTCATCACTCACTTCCATCTGATATTTCATATTTTCTAAGCTAACCAGTACCTTCTCTAAGGTAACCTTTTTCATGTCCTGACATATCATATTCTCACTGACAAGGTGAAACTCTTTATCTGGGTTTTTCTTTCGAAGCTCATACATCACGCCACTTTCTGTTCCAATAATAAATTCTTTTGTGGAAGACGTAGTTGCATAATCAATAATCCCACTTGTTGAGCCAATGTAATCAGCCAGTTCTAATATATCGCTTTGACACTCTGGATGCACTAAAAACTCAGCATCTGGATATTGTGTTTTTGCCTTTAACACCTCTTCGCTTGTCAACGCATGGTGAATTGGACAAAATCCATCATTAAATATGAAATTTTTATCCGAAACCTTTGAAGCCACAAAATGCGCTAAATTCATATCCGGAATGAAATAAATATTCTCATTCGGCAAAGCTTTTACAATCTTCACCGCATTAGCCGATGTCACACAGACATCCGAATGCACCTTTAACTCCGCATCTGAATTAATATAACAAACGACTGCGACATCCTCATACTGTTCTCTGACTCTATTGATTTTATCTACATCCGCCATATGAGCCATCGGACAATCCGCTGTTTCATCTGGCATAATAACAACCTTATTCGGATTCAATATCTTTGCGCTTTCTCCCATAAATGAGACACCACAAAATACAATTGTTCCCGCATCAATTCCTGTTGCAACCTTACTCAAATAAAACGAATCTCCGATATAATCCGCAACCTCTTGAACCTCATCCGGAACATAATAATGTGCTAATATGACTGCATCCTTTTCTTTCTTCAATTCTAAAATTCTGGCTTTAATATCCATATAATCTCCTCTGTGTTTTCTCTGCCAACTATCCCATATCTGTTTTGGCATATTTCATAATCCTTTATTCTTCGTCTGGTATATCCAAATCCAAACCGATATCATTAAAATCGTCAAATAAAATTTTGTTCATATCAAAGTCGTAAGCATCTGTATTACCATACACCTTACGGACTTCCTCTTCTATTTCTTCTTTTATCGGCATAAGCGTTTCTACAGGAATCCCCAGCATCATCGAAACCTCTTCTACTGCAATCTTTCCTCTTAGCATCCTCTTTGCTGCATCCAATGTCGCCTTATCCGTGTTATTCATACTATACGCCTCTTTCTCTCTTTACATATAAACCATTTTGTAAACTTAAGTAACATCTATTTCTTCCTAGGACAAGCTTTGTAAATAATCCTCATTTATTGCAATCACCTTCTCCATAGCCGCCTTACTTGGTGCTCCGATTGTTTCTCTCTTCTCCACACAAGTTTTCAGGCTAATTGCTTCATAAATATCCGCTTCAAATACTGGTGAAATTGCCTTATATTCTTCCAAAGTCATATCATCCAAAGAAATATTCTTACCAATACAGTAAAGCACCAACTGACCAACAATACCATGGGCATCTCTAAATGGCACTCCACGATTAACGAGATAATCCGCTGCATCTGTGGCATTCGTAAAACCATTCTTTGCACTGCTCTCCATTACCTCTTTGTTTACAGTCATCGTATCAATCATTCCTGTAAATAATGCTAAACAACCCTTGACCGTATCAATGGCATCAAAGGTGAATTCCTTATCTTCCTGCATGTCCTTGTTATAAGCCAGAGGAATGCCTTTCATTGTTGTTAGAATCTGCATCAAAGCGCCATATACGCGACCGGTTTTACCACGAACCAACTCCGCAATATCCGGATTTTTCTTCTGTGGCATAATTGAGCTTCCTGTACTATATGCATCATCCAATTCAATAAAACGATATTCATTGGAATTCCATATAATAATCTCTTCTGAAAAACGACTTAAATGCATCATAATGGTTGACATTGCACTTAGTAGCTCAATCACATAATCTCTATCTGATACCGAATCCATACTATTCAAAGTCGGACCGTAAAATCCGAGAAGCTCAGCAGTCATATTACGATTCAAAGGATAAGTTGTACCAGCCAACGCCCCAGAACCTAACGGACAATAATTCATACGCTCATATATATCACAAAGTCTACCATAATCTCTTTTAAACATCTCCATATATGCACCAAAATGATGTGCTAAGGTAATCGGCTGTGCTTTTTGTAAATGGGTAAAGCCCGGCATATAGGTATCAATATGTTCTTTCATCAATCGGTGAAGAACCTTCAACAAATCTTTTACCAAATTCTTCAGGTTCTCAATCTCTTTCCTGGTATACAATCTCATATCCAATGCAACCTGGTCATTTCTAGAACGGCCGGTGTGAAGCTTCTTTCCTGCATCTCCAATACGTTCAATCAAGGTTGCTTCTACAAAACTATGTATATCTTCATATTCGGATGAGATTTCTAGCGCACCACTCTCAACATCAGAAAGAATTCCTTCGATACCTGCTAGTATTTCATCACGCTCATTCTCCGTCAAAATGCCAACTGCCGCTAGCATTTTCACATGCGCCATACTACCCTCCATATCCTCTTTGTAAAACTTCTGGTCAAATGTAATTGACGCATTGAAATTATATACTAACTGGTCTGTTTCCTTTGTGAAACGACCACCCCAAAGCTGTGCCATAATCATATTCCTCATTTCCATATAGTCTATTTCTCATCTAGTTTTCTATTCCTAGACATACTTATTTTATTTTACAATAAATTCCTATAGGTGACAAGGTATTCTTTCTCTTTCCCTCAAATATTCCTTACCCTTTTGTAAAGCATATCAAAAATATTCCTAAGTATTTTTTATATTATTTTCGTATTATTTGATATACTATATTTAGTTAGTGTCTGCTGATTAAGCAGATATTTGTAAGTTCCATTGTTTATAGCCACTCC
>CAYTOQ010000062.1:0-12552 GCA_964439445.1 uncultured Clostridium sp.
GTCGAATTCTGTATCGTTGGTAAGAATATTTTGAATATATTCTACTAATGCGTTATAAACCTCTTGCGAATCGTAATAGTCGCTGCTCAAATCAAAGGAGGAAATGTCGATTGCTCCTTGATTAATGGCGTATTGAAGATAGGTTCCTAAGGAGATGTTACCGGCAATGTATTCTTTATAGGTTTCATCTGTACTAGGAACAGTTTTCGTATTATAAATTGCATTTGTTGCCAATGCACTATAGATATACTCCATATATGCGGTGTATTCGCTGTCCAAGTTATTCATCGCAGTATTTTCGTGGGTTAAAATGGCCTGAAGTCTGGATAATACATATTCCCTTGTGGAATTTAATGTATTGTTGACCGTCTGTTCATACGAACCAGCATTTTTGTTGGATAAATGTGTAATATCCAATGCATTATTGTCGAATAAGGCATAATAAACATCGGTTATGGGGATGCGTTTATCACTAATTTCATCCTCTTCGTCAATTTCTTCATCCGTCATATTAGCGAGTAAAACGCTGACGATTTCTTTTTCCAAGGTATCATAACAATACTTTTGTAATTCGGAATCGATGGTCAAGTAAATGTCCTGTCCGGCTACAGAATCCTCTGTATTGGTACTGTCAATAATTTTGCCTAGATTATCAACATAGATTACTTCGATACCATTTGTTCCACGCAAAGTGCTTTCGTACTTTTGTTCCAAACCGGTCTTTCCAATCATATCGTTGCTGCTATATTGATTCTTTTCAGATAAATCTTCGTTATACTCTTTCATTTCCTCGGGAGAGATTGCACCAATGTATCCGATGATATGGGCAAAATACTCGGCATCATTGTAAACACGTATTGAATCTACCACAACATCTATTCCCATTAAATCAGAACTATATTCATTAATCTCTGCCACACTTTCATCACTGATATCCATGGCGATTGTAACGGAAATGTATTGCTGGAAACGGTTGAGCCAAAGTGCATAGCGAACTTTTAATATTTTTAACGCTTCTTCTAACTCATAATGACCTGCAATTTCGAAAAAATCATCTCCTGTTAGATAATCGAATACTTCTTGTGCAGACATATTTTGTTGTTTTTCGGTTAAATCTTCATAGCTGGACTTACCAAATACTTCCGCTAAAAAGTATAGGCGCTCTGATTCGGAGGTGGAACCAAAGGATAATTTCCCTTTTTTAGTTAATTCAATTGGGAAATCTACACTGATACTGTCTCCGTTCCCTTCAAGTATCTCAATGGTACGGGCAACAATAGAATTTTTTAGTTGATTTTCGGATACTCCGTTTTCGGAAGCGACTTCCGATAAGGCTGTGCTGTTTTCGAATGTTACTGAATATGCAAGCTGATTGTAAGCTAATAATTTACCATTACAATCGTATATGTTACCTCGTGCTGCTTCAACAGTCAGTGTTTTTTGAGATTTGTAGGTAAAATTGTTCATATGCTCTTCACCTTCAATAATCTGCAAGGTAAATAAGCGTCCGATTAATACAGCAAAAAGAATCATTATAACGGTTGAAACAATGAATAATCGGTGAGACACATATTCAATTATATAATCACGCATAGCATTTAATAAATCTTTAATCATGTAATTCCGCCTCTTCCTCTTTGCTCTTTTTGAGACTAAGATTAATACGAACTAAAAGTTTATAGAAAAATAAAGTAATAATAATTGTGTATATCATTTCTGGGAGAATTACCTTTATGAGATAGTCTCCAAAATTTAATCTGTTTCGCAACAAGAAATATATAATATAAATAATAACATTGAAAATGAAATCATTTAGACTAATCATTAACATTGGTAACAAAACGTCTTCTACATAATAAATGCGATGAAAGAAACCATTTACATAGCCCATTGTCATATAGATAAAGGCAAATGGACCTAATACACTTCCAAAAAATATGTCTATTAACAGACCGGAAAAAAATCCAACTAAAAGACCTTCCTTTCGTCCTCGCATCAATCCGAATGACATTGTTACAATCAATAAAAGATTAGGAACAACGCCACCCAATTTCAACTGATGAAATAGCGTGGATTGACACAAAAAACATACAATTATAATAATTCCAATTGTGATACATCGTTTCATATTATTACTCCGTAAGTGTTATCGGTTTCGAATTTTATTCTTCGTTTTCTTCGTTCGTGGGTTCATCTTCTTCTGAGGTTGCGTTTCCAGAAGCTGTTGAGCTTCCACCTGTCGTCTCTTCAGAAGATGATTGTGTACTGTTGTCTGAAGAAGTAGGATTCATAATATTATCATAGACATTCTTGCTTGTAGAATCTGTCTGGATATCGGATTTCATATCAAGAACAACCAAAACCTCCTGCAAATTTGAAAAATCAACTACCGGAATACATTTTGCGGATTTGGTCAAATTATTTGCATCCATTTCTACTTCTGAAATATAACCGATTAGTAGGCCTGGTAAAAACTTATCACTGACATGAGAGGTTACAAGCTCCGCTCCCTCTTCAATGGTATCTGCTTTATTAATATATCCAACATTAATATATCCATCCTTAATATTAGATAAATCACCGGTTACAGTACAAAGCGTTTCAGTACCAACAACGGATGCGCTGACATTACTATTATCATCAATAATAGCTCTAACCTTCGCATAATTGGTACCAACCTCCGTAACAATACCCGCTAATCCATTACCGGCAAGAATATTACAACCAACCTGAACTCCATCGCTTTCACCCTTATCGATAACAAAGGTATAGAACCAATTTGTAGAGTCTGTAGCAATAACACGGGCACCAATTGTATTGTATTGAACATATTGCTCCTTTAAAGCCAATAGCTCTTGTAATCGTTTTAATTCGTAGGTTTCCTGCTCGTAAATTTTAATCTGTGCAGAATACTCCTCTAGCTTTTCGTTAAGTTTTTGATTTTCCTCAATTAATTTTGCTTTTTCACGACTGTCCAATACTGATTCAAATATGGAGGAACCCACTTTGTTCACCCCAGCCTGCATTGGTGTAACAACGGTACTTGTAACAGCTTTTAGTGGAGAAAAGTGATCCTCAAAAATGACTGAAACAAATAATAAGATAAAACAAATTACAGCCAAAAATAGATAGATATACTTGGGAGGAATTTCTCTTTTATCACGAAAATTCATAGTGTCACCATCCTTTTAGATTAATCGATAGACAATAATTCCGATGATTAATCCGATAATACTTGCAATATTGATTGTTATTGTTAATCCAAATGTAAATACAATAATTCCTAAATCTAATACAATTGGCGATGTAAGACCAAATGTATTACCATAGGCAAGCCAGCTTAAAAAACTAACGTTGGAAGCTAATGTTCCTATGTAACCGCCTAATACGATACCACATAATAAAATAATTACTAAGACCCAATTGTTTTTACGTGAATTACCAACTGTTCCTGCCATAACCAATACTCCTTTATCCTCAATAACTTATATCAATAATTCTTTTCCAAATTGTGAATTTTTTGCAATTGATGTAAAAAATCACATTCTAATATTTTACCATAACTGACAGTTTTCTACAAGTTTATGTTAACTAAGCCTTTTTTTTCAAGCTGTGCCAAGGATTTCATGATACCGAACTTTGCATGATGGTAGGAAAGTCCTCCTTGGAAATATACAGTGTACGGTTCGTGCATCGGAGCGTCCGCGGACAACTCGATGGATGCACCGGAAATAAATGCGCCTGCTGCCATAATTACGTCACAATTATACCCAGGCATTGGCCATGGAGTTGGAGTGACATGGGAGTCAATTGGGGCAGCATATTGAATACCCTCGCAAAATGCTACTACTTTTTCTGGGTTATGGAAAGTGACCGCCTGAATAATATCATGTCGGGACTCTGTAGCATTTGGTGTACATTCAAACCCCAAACGCTCATATAGGTTCGCAGCAAAGATTGCTCCTTTTAAGGCACCATTTACCACTTGTGGTGCATTGAACAAGCCTTGGAAAAAGTCTTTGTTTACATTCAGGGTTGCTCCTACTTCTGCTCCAAGTCCTGGTGCAGTTAATCTGTAATAAGCATTTTCTACACATTCGGTTGTGCCGCAGATATAGCCGCCAATTGGTGCAAGTCCGCCACCTGGATTTTTGATAAGGGATCCTACTACCATATCCGCTCCTACATTAGATGGTTCGTTTAATTCTACAAATTCACCATAACAGTTATCTACCATACAGATAATGTTTGGGTTAATTTCTTTGATAAAGGCAATTAATTCGCCGATTTGCTTTACGCTAAAGGTTGGTCTGGTTAAGTATCCTTTTGAGCGCTGAATGGTCATCATTTTAGTTTTGTCGGAAATTGCATTTTTAATACCTTCATAGTCGAAGGTACCGTCCTCTAACAGTTCGACCTGCTTATAGGTTATACCGTATTCTGCTAAGGAACCCTTAGATGGGCGGATACCGATAATCTCTTCCATAGTGTCGTATGGTTTTCCAACAGGGGAAATCAATTCATCTCCTGGTCTTAAATTTGCGGACAAGGCAAGGGCTAATGCGTGGGTTCCGCAGGTAATCTGTGCGCGGACTAAAGCGGCTTCGGTACCGAAAATTTCTGCATATACCTTTTCTAACGTCTCGCGTCCAAGGTCGTTATATCCGTAACCGGTTGTTCCAAGTAAATGTGCCTCTGACACTTGGTGCTTTTGGAAAGCAGATAAAACCTTTAGTTGATTGATTTCTGTCATTTTATCAATTTCTTCAAAGCGTTCCTTTAGTGATGCTTCTATTTCGTTGCAAAGAGAAAAAACCTCTTTGGATATTCCCATGTTTTCGTATGCTTTTTGCATTATTTACATCTCCTTGTGTTAGGTTTTATTAAGTAATTGTGAAACTATAATATGTTCCTATGTAAGTTATGTAACATGAACAAACCAATGCAGGCACGCTTTCGATGCGCTCGGTTCGTAACGGTACATAAGGTGCCAAATACGGCACCTAAGTAGCGACGGATTTGTTTTGTAATTGTTGTAGCATATATGCAAGCATGTTCTCCTCGGAGGAATAGGTATTCTTGTTCACCCAGGTGACGTCGCGTTCCCGTCTAAACCAGGTGAGTTGTCGTTTTGCAAAATGTCTGGTGTCTCGCTTTAGGATATAAATGGCATCTTCTAAGCTACATTCACCCTTAAGATACGGTATAATCTCCTTATAACCAAGACCTTGCATAGAAACCATATCGGAAGTACAACCGTAATCCATTAGCTTTTGTACCTCTTCCACTAATCCTTGCTGTACCATACTATCAATGCGTTGTTCGATGCGCTGATATAGCAAGGCTCTATCGTCATTTAATACAAAGTATTCAAAGTTATATGGTGATTTCTTTTCCCGTTGTACCATATTGTGCTCTGAAATTGGATAGCCGGTATCGTGGTAGAATTCCAAGGCGCGAATGACACGCTTTACATTGTTTTCGTGGATTTCCTGATAGGAAATCGGATCAATGTCCTTTAGGCGTTCGTGCAATGCATGGGCACCGTATTTTTCGTAGTCAGCCGTAAGCTCTTCTCGATATGCTGAAACCTCCGTTTCCTCAAAGGAAATGTCATATAATAAGGACTGAATGTAAAAGCCTGTCCCACCTACAACGATGGGAATTTTTCCTTTTGCATAGATTTCTTCCATTGCCTGCTTTGCCATGGTTTGAAAGGTTACAACATTGAAATCCTCTTTTGGGTCTAATACATCGATTAAATGATGTGGAATACCCTGCATCTCATCCGGTGTGATTTTGGCAGTTCCGATATCCATTAATCGGTACACCTGCATAGAGTCAGCAGAAATCATCTCACCGTTAATTGCTTTCGCCAATTTAATGGATAAGGCTGTTTTTCCCACTGCGGTTGGACCGGTTAGGATAACCAATGGCTTTTTCTCTATTGAATTTGTTGTGTTCTTGATATTTGTCATAGATGGAATCCTTTTATTCTTTCAATGAATTATTGTACATTCAGTAATATTTATTTACTGTTATACATTTATAATCGTACATACGTATTAGTCTTGAATACGCTTGAATTTGCGTTCAATTTCTGTCTTGGTTAACGAAATCATAGTGGGTCTGCCGTGTGGACAATTGTATGGATTATCCAAGGTTAACATCTCGTCAATCAAAGTGTCTGCTTCCCTTGTGCTAATTTCCGTATTTCCTTTGATTGCAGCCTTACATGCCATTCCGGATAGCTTTTCCACAAAGAAATCAATGCTGATTTTTCCGATATCCTCTGTCAATGCATTCACTAACTCGTCAAATAAAAGCTGTGGGTCAACGCCCATAATATCGTCTGGCATTGCACGAACCACAATGGAATCATCTCCAAAATCCTCGATATCAAAACCGGTTTGTTCAAATAATTCCATATGATTGAGAACGGTAGTATGTTCAATGCTATCTAGATGTAATACCTTTGGTGGTAACAACTGTTGGGACAGAACCTGTTTTTCTGATAATTGTTTCATCAATCGTTCAAACATAACCTTTTCATGAGCAGCGTGCTGATCCACAATATACATTTTTTCGTCGTACTCAATCATCCAGTAGGTTTTGAATACCTGACCAATTAAGCGATGTTTTTTACGTGCCTCTTTGGAAATAAATTGCTCCATTGGCATAGACAATTGTTCGTTGGTTGCAATCGATTCAGTTGCGTCTATCTGTGTTGATGCTTCATTCTGTGTAAGTATCTCATTTTGTGCAACTGTATTCGCCTGTTCTTCTTTTTCGATTGATGCAGTTGTAGTAAGCGGAGCTTTCGTCTCATTTGATACAGGTGCATCAAGTGGAGCTTTCGTCTTATTTGATACAGGTGCATCAAGTGGAGCGTTTATCTCGGTTTGTACAAATGTAGCTGCTTCAATTGTTGTCTGAGTCTGTGCACTTGTTTCATCGTGCAATATGTCTTCTTTGTGTGAAATGGTTGGAGTAGGTTTGATGACCGTACTTTTACCAGCGGATTTTACATCCTTTGTTGCAGCCTGCTGATAGCGTAATGCTCTGGCGTTGCTTTCGAAAGGTTCTGGTACGTGCGCAGTATTTTTCCTTTGTTGTTCTATAGTAATGGCACGCTCCTCTTTTGCTGTCCGAAGAGAAACGTCCTGAATCATTTCCTCACTGAGTAATGCCTGACGGACACTGTTTTTTACAAAATCAAACAACTGCTCTCCGTCCGCATATTTGAATTCCATTTTGGTTGGATGCACATTGACATCTAACTTATTGCTATCCAAGGTAAAATGCAAGGCTGTAAACGGAAATTTGTGTATCATAACAAAGGATTTATAAGCCTCTTCAATTGCCTTTGTAACAATATTGCTTCGGATATAACGACCATTTACAAAATAATGCTCGAAGCTTCGGTTTCCTTTGGATACAAAAGCTTTTCCCACATATCCCTCCACAGAGAAATCGCCAACAGAACGCTTCACTGGAAGTAAATGATTCGACACATCCTTGCCATAGATGTGATATATCACATCCTGTAGTTTACCATTGCCAGAAGTAGCAATCTTGTTCGTTCCGTTCATAATGTATTTGAAAGAAACCTCTGGATGGGAAAGAGAAAGTCTTGTAATTAACTCTGTGATATAACTTCCCTCGGTCATTGGCGTTTTCAAAAACTTCTTTCTTGCCGGTACATTATAAAATAAGTTACGGACAAGGATGGTTGTTCCAGTCGGCGCACCAATCTCCTCACTGGCAATCTCCTTACTTCCGTGAATTTCATAACGAATTCCGGTAAGTGCCTGAGCCGTTTTTGTGATACATTCCACCTGTGCTACTGCCGCAATACTGGCAAGAGCTTCACCTCGAAACCCTAAAGAACTTACACTTAATAAGTCTTCAATGGTCATAATCTTGCTGGTTGCATGACGAACAAATGCAGTAGGAACCTCTTCCTTCGGAATTCCCGCGCCGTTATCGGTAATACGGATAAATGATGTTCCGCCGTCCTTAATTTCAACGGTAACTGCGGTCGCTCCAGCATCAATGGCATTTTCTACTAATTCCTTTACGACAGAGGAAGGACGTTCCACTACCTCACCAGCCGCTATTTTGTTAATGGTTGCTTGGTCTAAAACCTTAATCATATGTCTGCTCCAATCATTATTATTGAAAGTTGTCCTAATATAATATATATCATGTGTATTGCTATCTTATATTGATAAAAGTCTATAACAGATCTGTTAATCCATGAGGACATTATTTTAAATCAAACGTAATAATATCCTCATAAGGTCTCGTTTTTGCAAGTCCTATTTTGGTGATTTTCCCCTCAAATGTTCCAAACTGATGCTGTAACGCCTCGAAACCAATTTGCATTTCTTCCTTGGATAATTTCTTACCTATGGTCGTGTGTGGCATCCAGCTAAAAGGATGATAATAAGGACTTAATTGAATTCCTTCTATCTGTTCTAGGCAAGAGGTTATCTCTACGGATAACCCATGAAGATATGCATTTAACACTGGCGACAGGTAAAGCACATAGGGTAAAAATGCACTGACAGATACCCATTGTATGCTTCCTTGTTGTAATCTGGAACGCATTTCATCTAACAAAGGAATTACTTGTTGAATACCCTTTGTCTCAAAAGATGAAATGGTAATATGCGGCGGAACCTTACCATCTAGCATATAAGTATTCCCAGTCTTTTTTGCCACTTGATTGATATATTGCTGTATTCGATTGTTGGTTTCATCATCAAAGTATGCTGATATCAAATACATACGTACACTTCCTTATCCAATAGTAACTTATCCAAATGGGTCTACAACCTCTTCCAAATCCTCTACTATTTCTTCTTCCACAGTTAAATCGTTACCTTCATAGGTAACTGAGATTCGATAATAGTATTGTATAGTCTCTTCTGTATCGAGGTAAAAACTAGTATATACTACAAAACCATGATCTAGCGTTTTATAATACTGTAATCCTTGTGATTCTAAGTAACTTTGGTATTGCTCTGTAATTGCTTTTGCATCCTTTGTACGATAGGTAGCAACTTGCTCTAAGATAATATCATTACTTGTGATACAATTCACATCCTCATACAGTACATCAGGTGTTTGTACTTTTTCGTATATATTTTCAATGTTTTCCATCTGTTTGGAAAACTCCTGTCGCATTGTAAAAATACTAGGCTTACCAATACCAGATGGTAACAAAATATGTCCACCGAAAATAATAATAAATAATCCAATCATGACATATTTGATGAATTGATACAAGCTTACCGGCTGGCGTTCGCTTTCATAGGACTCAATCACCCAACCAAATTCTGAGTAGTCAAAGGTGTTACCACAGTAATTGCATACGCCGCCTTCTAAAATGTTGATACTGGCACTACAACCTGGACAAGTGTACTGATGGAGTGTGGTTATGGATTTATCAATAACCGCAGGTTTGCCAAACAGTGTCAAATTCAATTTTTCATAGTTCGTGGAAATACGATTTTCGTCACATTCCGTCAGGCGTAATTCAGACTCTACATTTACTCTGTATCCATCTGAATCTGTTTTAAAATCAATAAATTTCAGTCTTGTCATGTCGCATTCCACGACATTCTTGTAATCAGTGATGACATCGTTCAATGCACAGCGGGCGAATACATTTACCTCTTCTGCTTTGTCAGTCAAATGAATATTACGCAGCTTGTATTCTAAATTTTGATAAAAATCGGTAGCTGAAAAATCCGGTAAACTCTGTTTTACAAGCTCCTCCTGCAAAATCGGTTTCTTGTAAATCGAAACGAGGTACGATGCACCAGCTGCATACAAAACACCAAGTATAATAATGCTTTTGATGGTGACAGGAACCATTACCAAAGAAGTATATAGGCTCAAAATCACATCAACAATATTCACCCCACCAATTTGTAATATCAATCTTGCAGCGGCGAAAATCAGTGCAACAACTCCCAAAAGGATAAAGAATCCCACAAGTTTACCTAGGAACTTAGCATTACCACTAACGGTATCTTTGATTTTAGCACTGGTATTCTCTTCTAATGAAAATCTAGAAACCTTTGTTTCAAAGTCCTGTAC
This sequence comes from uncultured Clostridium sp., assembly GCA_964439445.1. Taxonomy (GTDB): domain Bacteria; phylum Bacillota; class Clostridia; order Lachnospirales; family Lachnospiraceae; genus CAG-590. Next base: position 10,111 of record CAYTOQ010000062.1, read on the forward strand.
AGTAAACTTAGAATTACACGCGTCACAGCCGTCAATAAATGATGTAATGGTGCTAACATAGCCACAATTTGGACAAGCTGCCTGGTCGCCATTGACTTCGGTCTTTAATAGTGCAAGGTTACAGATTTCTCTATTTTTAATAGTTGAAATCTTCTTTCCATCCTTATAAAAAGTTCTATGTGCAATGACATCTAACGTTTTATTGCCTGCTAAATGATGTCCGTCCTTGCGCATATGCATACGTTCATCTTTTATGGTCTTGCTCTTTTTATCACCCTCAATTTCTACATCCATGAATAATCCTTTGGATGCAAGACGACGCTTACTTAAGCGCATACTCTGCCAAAAGGGCTGAGTGGTTCGTTCCATCAAATCCTCGTCATCTGCTTTATCTGTATAATATTCTCTTTGAAATTTCATAAAAGCATATGCTTTTTTGTCCATGTCGTTGCATATGGTTTGCAGATTTTGTTCCATAGTTTAATACCTTCTTCTGTACCAATTAAATATAACAAATTTATTATTCATATAGATACAAATCATAACACGTGTCGTTCCAGTTATCTTTAGAAATTTCTACAAATAAAAGTTTGTGCGTCCCTGCTGGAACAAGTTCGGATGTTTTTTTCTTGACATATATTATATTTCCAAATGGAAATAATTCGGATTGTGCAACTGCAGTTACTTCTACATCCAAGACCTCGATTCCACAAAAGGCTAACATATTATTTTTAAAAAATTCTTCATTATATTGCTTTTTTAAATCTTCAATCACATTTTGTGGAACATCATCATCTTCCCAAAAAGTTGTTTGAAAAATCAAGTCATCATATTCCATTATTAATTCAATACGTTGTTTATCGAATTTTAAAGGATCTGCCGATGAATCAAAGGTTACAATATTGTAATAAAATGATTGTTGAGTAATCCATTCACTTGATGTTTTCGTAATATCATTTTGAGTGATATTACGAATCGTTCCACGACAATCAGTGGATATATTATCTCTATCCTCATTATAAAGTGTTAGTTCTACAGTGTCTCCAATAATAGCATTATCTAACGTGTCAACTTCTGCGAGTATATATCCATATTGAAAGGTTTCAATTGCGCAACGAAATGATTCATTATTCGCATCATAACCTTCATATATACCAGTTACAATGCCTTGCATACTTCCAAGTTGTTGGTATGCATAATATATGGCATCAAACATTACTTTTCGTAATGGTATAGCATCGTCCCATTCATAATATTCAATGGTTTCTGGTTGATTATCCTTTTTGACGCGTATGTAATAGGATGATTCATCTTTGGTTTCGTATTCCGAATCCGTAGTTTCTGGATACTCATAATGTGTAGCACCCGATGACATTTCATATATTGTTCCGTCTGATGCAATAATTGTTATTTCTGGATCGTGCTCAAATTCGGTTGGCGTTCTTGTCTCCTTTTGACAAAGAGATTCGAGTTCAAAAAGAAGCTGTTCGCGGTACGGATTGTCCTCATTGCAAGTTAACCATTCTGCATTATTAAAATATATACTTTCGATAATAACCTTGTTGTTTGCTATATGATATTTGTTTGAACTCATTATAATAGCTATTACAATTCCGACTGTGGTACAAATCATACCAACAATTATAAATGCAATAACAAACATTTTCTTTTTCATTCGAGCCTCCTAACAAACTTCAATAAATGCTGTCTTGTCTATAAATGATTATTTCAATCTATCCTGCAAATCGCTCAAATACAACAACGCTTTCATTGGTGTCATATTTGATAAATCCAGCGCCTTAATATCCGCAACCACACTGGACTCTTCTGCGTTGCCAAACAAAGACATCTGTCCGGCAGTATCTTTCGATTTCCCTTTGGTACCCTTATTCTTAGCAGATGTATCCTCTAACACCTTTGGCATAATATCTGCCACAGCAGTTACGTTAATGTCATGCTCAGAAAGCTCTGCAGCGATTTCCTTGGCTCTGGCAAGTACAACCTCCGGTACACCTGCAAGCTTCGCTACCTGAATACCATAACTCTTGTCTGCACCGCCCTTGATAATCTTACGAAGAAATACGATGTCATCTCCTGATTCCTTTACAGAAATACAGTAGTTATTGACACCTTCTAACTTACCCTCTAACTCCGTAAGCTCATGATAGTGGGTTGCAAACAAAGTCTTTGCTCCCAACAAATCCATGGAGCTAATATATTCTACTACCGCCCAGGCGATAGATAAGCCGTCGTAGGTTGAGGTTCCACGTCCAATTTCATCAAGGATTAACAAGCTGTTAGAGGTTGCATTGCGAAGAATATTCGCCACCTCACTCATTTCCACCATAAATGTACTCTGTCCGGAAGCCAAATCATCCGACGCTCCTACACGGGTAAAAATGCGGTCTACAATTCCGATATCCGCAGATGCAGCCGGAACGT
>CAYTOQ010000062.1:12652-15469 GCA_964439445.1 uncultured Clostridium sp.
ACACGGGTAAAAATGCGGTCTACAATTCCGATATCCGCAGATGCAGCCGGAACGTAAGAGCCAATCTGTGCCATTAATACAATTAAGGCAACCTGACGCATGTAGGTGGATTTACCAGCCATGTTCGGACCGGTAATAATGGAAACGCGGTTCAAGTTGTTATCTAGTACGGTATCATTCGTGATGAAGGAATCATTGTCTAACACCTTCTCTACTACAGGATGACGACCATCCTTAATGTCAATTCTGCCCTCGGTATTAATCGATGGTCTGACAAAATGATTCTTCTCAGCCACATATGCAAGGGAAGCCAACGCATCTAGGTCTGCAATGATTTTCGCCGCCTTTTGCACACGTTGTACCTCTTTGGCAAGTTTTTCCCTTACCTCCACAAACAAATCGTATTCTAAGCCGTATAAGCGGTCTTCTGCCCCTAATATCTTTCCGGCGATATCCTCCAACTCATCTGTGGAATATCGCTCCGAGTTGGCAAGGGTCTGCTTACGGATAAAATGCTCTGGTACCAAATCCTTATAGGAATTGGTCACATCAAAATAGTAACCAAACACCTTGTTAAACTTGATTTTCAAATTCTTGATTCCGGTTGCTTCTCGCTCTTTGGTTTCAAGGTCAATCAACCAGCCCTTTCCGTCGGATTTGGCATTTTTTAACATATCTACAGTTTCATTATAGCCGTCCTTGATAATTCCACCCTCTTTTACAAGAATCGGTGGTTCTTCTAGGATGGCATCATCAATGGCCTTGTGAAGGTCAATCAGTTCGTCCAAATCCTTCTCGTATTCTGCTAACAAGCCTGTATCAAATTCACGCAAAATGGTGCGCACATGCGGTAAAATCGCAATAGAATTCTTAAAGGCAATCAAATCCCTTGGGTTTGCTGTTTTTAATGTAATACGGGTCATTAAACGCTCTAAATCATAGACAGCATTTAAGTATTCACGAAGCTCATCCCTTGTAATCATGGAATCATTTAAGCTTTCTATGGCATCTAGACGTTTTTCTATCATCTCCTTGCGGATACAAGGCTGCTCTACCATGGAACGAAGTGTTCTTGCTCCCATAGCGGTCTTTGTTTTGTCCAAAACCCAAAGCAAGGAACCACGCTTGTTCTTGTCACGCATGGTCTCGCAAAGTTCTAGATTTCTTCTGGACGCACTGTCAAGCACTACATAATCTTCTACATGGTATGTACTGATGTGGTTAATGTGGTCTACGGCACCCTTTTGGGTATCCTTTAGATAGTAAAGCAAACAGCCCACAGAACGAACTGCCTGGGGGTAATCCTTTAATCCTAAGCCCTCTATATTCATCATATGGAATTGGTCTTTAATCAGACGCTCATCCATATCATAATCGTAATACCAATCCTCCATAACAGAAATCATGGTATGCTCTTTCTCTCTTAAAGCTGACAAACTAACACCGATACTGCCTGTTTCCTCTAAGGAAACGGCTTCGTTTACTAAAATCTCAACTGGTGAGAACTTAGAAATCTCATCCATCACCTTAGACATGGATTCTACTTCTGTTGTGAAGAAGTCTCCAGTAGTAATATCTGCAAAGGAAATACCATAGGTTCTATCGTAAAAAATGCTCATCAAGTAGTTGTTTCTGGTCTCATTGAGACTTCCAGTACTCATGTTGGTACCCGGAGTGACAATCTTAACTACCTCACGCTTTACAAGTCCCTTTGCCTGCTTTGGATCTTCTACCTGTTCGCAGATGGCAACCTTGTAGCCCTTTTCTACCAGACGGTTCATATAGTTTTCATATGCATGAAATGGGATACCGCACATCGGAGCACGTTCTTCCATACCACAATCTTTACCGGTTAACGTGATTTCTAACTCTCTGGATGCGGTGATTGCATCGTCAAAGAACATTTCATAAAAATCACCTAAACGGTAGAATAATATGCAGTCCTTGTACTCTTCTTTTGTTTTGCAGTACATTTCCATCATTGGAGTCATTTGTTTGTCCTCTTTCTTGTAATTTATGTATCTTTATAACTTGAGTTTTTATAATTATTTTGTTCTAATACTGTTTTTAACTATTTTCAGCAAATTTTGCTTGCGATTTGTCGGCAGGGCTCATGCGTAATTTTACATTTAAATATTATCAGATTTGCATAATTAACTTGATATAAAGTTCATCCTTTTACTCTTACTCCATCTATAACAGTATATCACATGCTGTTTTTTTGTATAGAAAAATGAGTAGTTTAAAATAAAAGGCATTAAATTTAATATATAAATCACTAATATTTTTATCCAAGTTTTTACAGTATTACTAACCAAACCAATAACGATCTCCTCATATTAAAAGTTAATTCATTCACTATCCCAAAACTCCCTGTATGAATTAATTTCATATGCTATCATTTCAGGATAGATTTCATAATAATATTTACAGATTTTTTTAAACAATACTAAAACCTTATCGTAACCACAAAAATCAAGCATTCTATCCAAAGTATGTTCCACTTCACTAATAGGTGCAACTCTACTACACAAGTCATATGCTATCGGCCTATATTGAATATATGCCCTTTCATTTATATGTTCTATTTGTATCGCCAGCTTGCTTAAATCATCATTCTCGTTCAAATCATTCCCTCTATTCTGTACTATCTGTTAAAAGTTTCTTTAACTCTTCTACATCAGGTAATGCCTTTTTCATAATATCTGGCATATCTTTATAGGTTTTATAGGTTGCTACGCCCAAAGGCTTATCATAATCTCTAATAACATAATCCACAAATGCTTTATTCATATCCTTGCACAGAATAAGACCTAC
>CAYTOQ010000063.1:0-15196 GCA_964439445.1 uncultured Clostridium sp.
AGCAGTTGTAGTTGAGGTAAACTCAGAAACAGATTTCGTTGCTAAGAATGAAGTATTCCAGGAGTTTGTACAGGTTATTGCTGACAATGCACTTACTTCAGGATTAAATGGTGGTATGAATGGCGAGGATATCGATGCAGTTCTTGCTATGAATGGTCTTCAGGAGCTTTTGGTAGAGAAGACATCTACAATCGGAGAGAAGTTATCGGTTCGTAGATTTGCAAAGGTTTCTGGTGATTGTGTAGCTACTTATCTTCATGCAGGTGGAAAGATTGGTGTTTTAGTTGCTGCAACAGGTGATAATGGTGACGCAGAGAAGGAAGCTTTAATGAATATCGCTATGCAGGTTGCTGCTATGAATCCACAGTATATTGGTAGAGCTGATATTTCTCAGGAAGAAATCGATAAAATGAGAGATATTACAGTAGATAGTTCATTAAATGATTCTGCTTCACTTCCAAAGCCAATTTTAAATAGTTTGTTTGACAAAGCTGTAAGTGAAAAGTTATTCTCTGATGAGGATCTTGCTATTTATGAAGAGAAGAAGAATGACAAATATTTGTTCAACTTCCTTTCAGATGCTGCTAAGGCTACATTAAGTGACTTGGCTATGCAGGATAAGGCTAACATCGTGGATAATAAGATTTTTGGTGGCATGATTGAAGGTCGTATTTCTAAGCAGTTGAAAGAAATCAGTCTTCTTGATCAGGTTTATGTTAAAGCTGAAGATGGTAAGCAGACAGTTGCTAAATATCTTGAGTCAGTTAACAAAAACCTTACTATCACAAAATTCGTTCGTTTCGAAGTTGGTGAGGGTATGGAAAAGAAGAGTGAGGATTTCGCTGCAGAGGTTGCTGCTCAGATGGCTGGAAACTAGATTTGTTGAGCTCGAAGAGCGAAAAAAATCGTATGTTGGAAGCTATACAGAGGATGGCTGGAAAGTAAGCGTTTAGCGTAAGCAAGGCAAATATAACAAAGAGAGTCGATTTGAGTTTACTCAAAATCGGCTCTTTTCGTTAATTTTGCATCAAATGCAGATAAAATATTTGTAAAATTACATCTTGTCACTTTTTGTCAAATAAAGTATCATTAGGTAGTGGAATGAAATTATTGTTTCACTACTATTTTTTTGTAAATAAAGGGAGAAAAAGGAATGAACACAATCATTATGGTGGTAAAGCTTCTAGGTGGTCTTGCAATGTTCCTATATGGAATGGAGATTATGGGAGATGGCTTGAAACAGGGGTCTGGTAATACATTAAAGAATGTGTTAGGTAAATTGACTCAAAATGTTTTTTTAGGATTGCTTACTGGTACATTGGTAACGGCAATTATTCAAAGCTCGACAGCAACCATTGTTTTGACGGTTGGTTTGATTGGTGCAGGTATTTTGAATTTGAAGCAAGCAGTAAGTATTGTATTGGGTGCGAATATTGGTACAACAGTGACAGCGCAAATTATTCGACTGATGGATGTAGAATCGTCAGGAAATTCGATTCTTGTCTTTTTTAAACCGGATTTCTTAGCACCGCTTGCATTGATTATTGGTATTATTCTTGTGATGTTTGTGAAAAAAGAAACAAGTAAAAATATTGGTTTGATTGCATTAGGCTTTGGTATTTTGTTTATGGGATTGTTGTCTATGACAGATGCTGTAGCACCGCTTTCTGAGTCTGCTGCATTTGCAAACATTTTGGCATATTTTACAGATATGCCGTTGCTTGGTATTTTTACAGGTTTAGTGTTAACTGTAATTGTGCAGAGTTCCTCTGCCATGGTTGGTATTTTGCAGGCGCTTTCTTCTACGGGAGTTATGACCTTTGAGTTGGTGTATCCGATTATTATGGGTATCAATCTTGGTACATGTGTGACTACAGCGTTGGTTTGTTCTATTGGCTCAACGAAGGATGCGAAACGTACAGGTATAGTGCACATTGTGTTTAATACCATTGGAACTATTTTATTTATGATTGTTATGAGTTTGATTCGCAGTGCTGGTGGTTTTGCTGGTCTTTGGGAAAGTACAGTAGATAGTGGTGTGATTGCGAATTTCCAGACTTTGTTTAATTTAATTACGGCTATTGTACTTCTTCCGTTTACTAATTTACTTGTAAAGATTGCATGTGCGTTGGTGAAGGATGATGAAGAGGTAGAGGAAGAATATCCAGAACTTGCAGGTTTGGATTCGAAGCTTATGATTGCACCTACAGTAGCGCTTTCTGAGGTTACAAAGCTTTCTGCTAATATGGCATCTCTTGCAAAAGACAATATTGTGTTAAGTTTAGAGCAGTTTAAGGAATATGATGAAAAGAAAACGGAGCAGATTAATAAGACGGAAGATCGTTTGGATCGTTTCACAGATGCTGCAGATAATTATTTGATAGAGTTAGCGCGTAATATCGAATCGGAAATTGATAAACGTCAACACAGTATGCTAATGCAATGTATTCGAGATATAGAGCGGATTGGTGATTATGCCACTAATTTTGATGAGTTGGCAAAGAAGATGAGTGATTCTGATTTGAAGTTTTCAAAGAGTGCTAAAAAAGAATTGGCAATTATTGGTGATGCAGTGACTGAAATTTTGCGCTTGACTTTAGAAGCTTTGGAAAATGATAATGATTATTCTGCAAGAAGAATTGAACCATTAGAAGAAGTGATTGATGACATGGTGTTATTGCTTAAGAATCGTCATACTGACCGTTTGTGTCAAGGCATTTGTTCGATTAATTCTGGTTTGATTTTTATGGATATGTTGACTTATTTTGAAAGAGCAGCAGACCAGTGTTCTAGTATAGCAATGTTGTTATTGGGCAAGAATAATGAAGAGATTTGGAAAAATCATCATTTATATCTGCAAGAATTACATGCTTCCGGCGATGAAGCGTATGTGGCAGAACAAGAGAATCGAAAAGCACAATATTTGTTGCCTTTGAAAAATATTAAATTTTAGTCTTTTTGATTCATGTTATTATGACAATATAAAATATGGATTAGACTATAGAAGAACTGAGTTCATTTGATGCACTTGGTTCTTTTATAGTTTTACTATTTTGAGGTTTCAATTTGTTATAGATTATGATATAATTTATCGTAATCATGTGAAGATTTCGGTGGATGGAAATCAATATGAAAGGATATGGAATATGCCAGCTAGTAATAAAAATCAAAAAATGCATAATAATAAGGCATCCAGAAGGAAAAGAGTGAATCGATTGAAGTCATTAATAGTAGTAGCAGCGATTATGTTGCTGTTTACATCGGTTATACTTAATTTCGTATTAGTATTCAAGGTATTGAAATTAGAAGACCAGATTGACAGAATATATTCACAGAATAATATAACTACTACACAAGATTTCTTGTATATGTAATTTTGGAGGATAACATGAGTTTTTTTAAAGATTTTAAAGCAGATTTTACCCAGGCGATGAATGAATTGATGCCGGACGGGAATGAAATGTATGATGAAGATGAAATGATTGAAGAGCCTGTTGAGCAGGAAGTGGTGGAAGAAAAGCCAAAGAAGGTTAAGAAGACCACAGATAAGTCTGTCAAAGAGAAAGTTGCCAAAGACAAGCAGGTCAAAGAAAAACCGGTTAAAGAAAAGAAAGCTTCCCGTTCGAGAAAAAAGAAAGAGGAAGTTCCGGATACTGCTATTGTGGAGGAGGTTCCAACTAAGGAAGTTGTGCCAAATGCTACATTATCAGAGGATGATATGGATATTGCACCAGAGGATATGCTTGAGCAGATTGATGATTTATTAGAACATGAATTATATAGTGATGATGCGGATCCTCAGATGCTATTAGATGATGATATGGAAGTCAATACAATGGATATGTCTGTGGAGGAATTATTGAATCAGCTAGCGATGAAACAGAATATCACAGAAGAAGTGGATGACGCTGCTGTTGTAGAAGAGGAAGCTACAGAGACAGAACAGCCGTTATCGGTTGATGATTTGTTAAGTCAGTTAGCGTCTAGTGGTGCCGATACATTTGAAGAATCCGATGAAGCAGAAGAATACATTGTCGAGAATGAAGCTGAGGAGCATATTTATACCGCTGAGGTGGATATGGGATTAGAAGCTTTATTGAATAGCATTTCAGGAGACACTCCGATTGAAAAGGCCGTAGAGGAAGCAACTGAGGAAGAACCGATAGAAGAGGTTGAAGAAACGGTTGAGGAAGTTCTAGAGGAGATGATAGAAGAACCGGTGGAAGAAGTTGCCGAAGCAACTGAGGAAGAACCGATAGAAGAGGTTGAAGAAACAGTTGAAGAAGTTCTTGAAGACATAATACAAGAACCGGTGGAAGAAGAAATTGCCGAAGCAGTTGAGGAAGAACCGATAGAAGAGGTTGAAGAAGCAACTGAGCAAATTCTCGAAGAAATAATTGAAGAGGAAGTTACTGGGGAAATCGAGGAAGAATCGACACAAGATATCGAGGAAGAATCGACACAAGATATCGAGGAAACGTATATAGAACCTGATGGAGCACAAACTACTTCGACATTGTCAGAAGAGGCTATGCTGAATGAAATGTTAGAGCAATTTGAGGCGCAGATTGCGATGGAAGCAGCCAGAGAGAAAGAAACGATGTCTGAGGCTATTGATAATGTAGAGGAACTTTCGACAGAAGATGAGGGTGAATCATCCGAAGAAGTTGAGAAAGAAGAGTTGACAGATGCATTAATGGAAGATGCGAACGAGTTTTTGCAGGAAGCTGAAGAAGTTGCAGTTGAGAATGCAGTAGCGGAGAAAACTGAGATTCAAGAGACTATAACAGACGAATCGGTTGTAGTGGATGATGAACCAGAGCTATTGCATACTATCGTGGAAGCATCAACAGAGACTGCGACGGTGCAAGAGAAAGAAATGGTTATGGTTGAGAAACCGGTAAATGCCAATACAGAAAATGACGTGAAAGAAAAAATGGAGGATACAACAATGGGTCAGGATAAGGATGTGATTTCAATTAATGCAGTAGAGGAAGAAAAGAGCACCAAGGCTATGGAAGAAAAAGTGTTTAATGTGGATGAGGCAGAAGACGATACCACTTATATTACTAAGGGAACAAAGATTACAGGTGACCTAGAAACAGATGGTTCGATTGATATTATTGGTATGGTTGAAGGAAGTGTAATCTGTAAAGGTAAAGTTGTTGTTGGTGGTAATGTGGTTGGTAATATCACTGCTGGCGAATTATATGCAAATAGTGCAAGAATTGAAGGTAGTGTGAAGTCGTATGGTAGCGTTAAGGTTGGTGTAGGAACTATGATTATTGGTGGCATTGAAGGTGAGTCTGCTGTTATCGCTGGTGCGGTAAATGGTGATATTGATGTAAAAGGCCCGGTTATTGTAGATTCCACGGCGGTTATTATGGGTAATATTAAGTCGCGCTCTGTTCAGATTAACAATGGTGCTGTAATAGAAGGTTTCTGTTCACAGAGCTATTCTGATATTGACGTTAAGAGCTTTTTTGCATAAGGAGAATTCGGAATGGAAACAAAACGTATTTTGCTAAAATTAAGCGGAGAGGCTTTGGCTGGTGAGAAACATCAAGGGTTTGATGAAAAAACTGTTTTGGATGTTGCAAGACAGGTAAAAGGTGCTGTAGATGAAGGAAAGCAGGTTGCAATCGTAATTGGTGGTGGTAATTTCTGGAGAGGAAGAACTTCAGAAAATATGGATCGCGTGAAAGCTGACCAGATTGGTATGTTAGCAACTGTTATGAATTGCATTTATGCTGCAGATATGTTTCGTACAGTTGGATTGAAGACGAGGATAATGTCACCATTTATCTGTGGTAATGTGACAGAATTGTTTACGAAGGATGCAGCGATAGATGCGCTTAATAATTCAGAGGTTGTTTTCTTTGCAGGCGGTACAGGGCATCCGTACTTTTCAACGGATATGTCTACCGTTTTGATGGCAATCGAGATTGAGGCTGATGTTATTCTGTCTGGTAAGGCTATTGATGGAGTGTATGACAGTGATCCGAAAACGAATCCGAATGCAAAGAAATATGACACGATGCAGATGAAGGACATTGTTAATCAGCAGCTTGGTGTAATTGATTTGGCATCGGCAGTTCTAGCGATGGAGAATCATATGCCGATGATGTTATTTGGATTAAATGATGAAGACAGTATTATTAAGGCTATGACTGGCAAATCGAATGGAACTTATATTGAAGCATAAATATTCTTTTGTTTTACTAGGTAGATAAATTGATTTGGAAGTTTTAGAGGAAAGAAGTTTTATGTAAAAGTGACGTATATTATAAAGAAATTGTTAAAAAAGAGAACAATAACATACAATATATTACTAGGAGGATTAATCTATGTTAAAGCAATTTGAGGAAAAAATGTCAAAATCATTAGAAAGTTTGGAGAATGAATATGCTACGATTCGTGCTGGTCGTGCGAATCCTAATATTTTGAATAAGATAAAGGTTGATTATTATGGAGTGGCAACCCCATTGCAGCAGGTTGGTAATGTAAGCGTTCCGGAAGCTAGAACAATTTTAATTACACCCTGGGAAGCATCTTTATTAAAAGAGATTGAAAAGGCAATTCTTTGTTCCGACTTAGGTCTTACACCAAATAATGATGGAAAGTCTATTATTTTGAATTTCCCAGAGCTTACAGAAGACCGTCGTAAGGAGTTAGTAAAGGATATTAAGAAAAAGGGAGAGAATACAAAAGTTGCAATCCGTAATATTCGTCGTGATGCCAATGATTATTTTAAGAAGCAGTTAAAGGCAAACGAGATTTCAGAGGATGAGCAGAAGGATTATGAGGATAAGGTTCAGAAGCTTACTGATAAGTATGTAGATAAGGTAGAATCTGCAACCGAGAATAAGTCAAAAGAAATTATGACTGTATAAGTTGGAGGCTGAGTTGGAGAAGATATTACAAGCGATTAAAGATGAAAAGCTAGATGTTCCGAAACATGTTGCGATTATCTTAGATGGTAACGGCAGATGGGCAAAAAAGCGTAATATGCCAAGAAACTACGGACATGTACAAGGTTCTAAAACAGTCGAGCAGATTATTGAAGATGGTTACAAAATGGGAATTGAATATATTACTGTATATGCATTTTCAACAGAGAATTGGAAGCGTTCACAGGATGAGGTGGATGCTTTGATGAAATTGCTTGCTAAATATTTGATTGATTGTATTGAACGTTCTACAAAAAATAATATGCAGGTTCGAGTAATAGGTGATAAATCAGGCTTAGATAAAAAGTTAGTTGATCGAATTAATGAGTTGGAGGAAGCAACAAAAGAAGCGACTGGTTTGAAGTTTACAATTGCTATCAATTATGGTGGCAGAGATGAGCTGAAAAGAGCAGTTACTAAGCTTGCTTTAGATGTTGCGAATCATCTTATATCTCCTGAAGATATTACAGAGGATTTAATTAATAGTAAGTTGGATACAGCGGGTCTTCCGGATCCTGATTTATTAATTCGAACAAGTGGCGAGGAGCGATTGTCAAATTTCTTACCGTGGCAGCTTGCTTATACGGAATTTTATTTTACAGATGTATTATGGCCAGATTTTTGTAAAGAGGATTTGCTAACAGCAATTCGCTATTATAATGGAAGGGAACGTCGTTTTGGCGGGGTATAGAAAGGTATGAAAAATCGATTAATTGGTGGTTCTATTGTGGGAATCATCACATTAATTACACTTTTTGCTGGAGGACTTGTTTCAGCGATTATTTTAACAATTGTATCAATTATAGGTATTAAAGAAATCTTAGGTGTGTATGGATTAGAAAAATCATCGTTTTCAATCTTAGATTATATTGCAACAGTGTTGCTATATTCGTTGATTTATATTAATAAAACACAGTTCATAATGCCTTTGATTTTAGTTTTACTATTGATAATTTTGTCGGTGTATGTTTGTAAATTTCCAAAGTACAAAGATGTGGATGTGATGCGTACTTTTTTTGCATTTATATATGCTGCAGTGTTATTATCTTTTGTTTTGAGGATTCGATCAATGGAAGCAGGTTTATTGCTGGCATTCTTTGTATTGATTTCTAGTTGGATTAATGATATTTTTGCATATTTTGTTGGCAGTGCGATTGGAAAACACAAATTTTCACCAAAGGTTAGTCCGAACAAAAGTGTAGAAGGCTTCGTTGGTGGAGTGTTAGGTGCTGGTTTAGTTGGATTTTTATTTGGAGTAGTATTTAAAAATAGTATTCCTTTTTCGACGGTATATTGTGCGCTTATTGCAGCGATGGGAGCAATTCCTGCTGTAATTGGTGATTTGGCAGCATCAGCAATTAAACGTGATAATGAGATTAAAGATTATAGTAATCTGATACCAGGTCACGGTGGAATAATTGATCGAATTGATAGTATATTGTTTACTGCGCCAATTATATTTTATTTGGTGGAGTTGTTTAATGTTTTATAAAGAGCTTTGAAAAGTTTCATTTATACACTGTATAAATGAAACTTCTCTTGTGTAGTAAGATATTGTTATCGTATGTATTAGATGATTAGGAGGATATCATGAAGAATGTAGCCATATTAGGTTCTACTGGTTCGATTGGAACACAAACATTAGATGTGATTCGTCATAATGATGATTTGAACCTTGTTGCAATTTCTGCAGGAGGTAATATTGAACTATTAGCAGAACAGGTGCGGGAGTTTCACCCGGAGATAGTAGCTATCTGGAGTGAATCAAAAGCACAAGAACTTAGAACAATACTTGCTGATGTGACACCAGCTTGTAAGGTGGTGTCAGGGATGGAAGGCTTATTGGAGGTTGCTACAATTGAGTCCTCAGATATTTTGGTGACGGCGGTTGTTGGTATGATAGGGATTCGTCCAACTATTGCGGCAATTGAAGCAGGAAAAGATATTGGTTTAGCGAACAAAGAAACACTTGTGACAGCAGGTCACATTATTATGTCTTTGGCAAAGGAGAAAAATGTTTCGATCTTACCGGTAGACAGTGAACATTCTGCAATTTTTCAGTGCTTAAATGGAGAAAATGAGAATAAGATTAGTAAGATATTATTAACAGCTTCTGGAGGCCCATTTCGTGGAATGACTAGAAAAGATCTTGAGTTAGTCAGCTTAGAGATGGCTTTGAAGCATCCGAATTGGTCTATGGGAAAGAAGATTACAATTGACTCTGCCACTATGGTAAACAAAGGCTTAGAAGTTATTGAAGCAAAGTGGTTGTTTGATGTTGAACCGTCACAAATTGAAGTGGTGGTGCAGCCACAGAGTATTATTCATTCCATGGTTGAATTTGACGATGGTGCAGTTATGGCACAGCTTGGAACACCAGATATGCGTTTACCAATTCAGTTTGCATTATATTATCCAAAACGTGTACCATTAGATGGCAAAAGATTAGATTTTGCTACAATGAATCAGATTAATTTTGAAAAAGCGGATATGGACACTTTTCTTGGATTAAAATATGCATATGACGCGTTGGAGATTGGTGGTAGTATGCCGACGGTTATGAATGCAGCCAATGAATTAGCTGTTGCCAAATTTTTGAATAGGAAAATACGTTTCTTGGAAATCTATGATATGATAGGTTTTTGTATGGAGCGTCATCAAGTAATTGAAAATCCTACTGTGGATGAAATCCTAGAAACAGAGCAGTGGGTATACGAGACGATTGAAAGTAGGTGGATTTCTTGAATACAGTAATCAATGTAGCGATTGCATTAATCGTATTTGGACTAATTATTTTTTTTCATGAACTAGGACATTTTTTGCTGGCAAAGAAGAATGGAATATATGTAAATGAGTTTGCGGTAGGAATGGGTCCTACATTGTTTTCCTTTACAAAAGCAGAAACGAAGTATTCATTAAAGGTTCTTCCAATTGGTGGATATTGTGCTATGCTTGGCGAGGATGAAGATGTTGAGGATGAGCATTCATTTAGTTGTAAATCTGTATGGTCTCGAATTTCTGTAGTGATTGCTGGTCCGATATTTAATTTTATTTTGGCTTTTTTACTAGCAATTGTACTTATGTCGTTTTATGGATATGATGCGCCTGCTATCACCGATTTTTCGGAGGGAAGTCCTGCGCAGGAAGCAGGTTTGCAAGTAGGGGATGTGATTACAAAATATAACGGTAAGCGTATTTACAATTTTAGAGAAGTGTTGGTTTATAATCAGTTTAACCAGTCTGGAAAAAAGGTTACGCTTGTAGTAGATCGCAATGGTGAGTCAAAGGAGTTTACCTTTGATATGGAAAAAACCGATAGTGGTTATCTAATGGGAATCTATTCGGGCGCCAGAGTGAAGGGTAATTTCTTTGAAACGTTGAAATATAGCGCTTATGAGCTTCGCTATAATATTAAGACTACCTATCTTAGCTTACAGTATTTGATAACTGGTAAGCTTGGGATTAAAAATTTATCAGGTCCAGTTGGAATTGTATCTATGATGAGTGATACCATTGATACAGCGAAGGAAAGTGCAGAGGGTGACACCTCCATTGCAATTATCAATATATTATTAAATATGGTTAACTTTTGTATTATGATTTCAGCTAATCTAGGTGTTATGAATTTAATCCCTTTTCCTGCGTTAGATGGGGGAAGAACAGTTTTATTGCTAATAGAAGCATTTTTTCACAAAAAGCTATCAGCCGATAAGGAAGCTTGGATTAATACGGTTGGTTTGTTCTTGTTGTTTGGCTTAATGGCAGTAGTTATGTTCCAGGACATTACAAAGCTATTTCAGTAGTTTGAGGAGTGATACGTATATGAGAGAGCATACAAAGGTTGTACGTATTGGTGACAGAGTAATTGGTGGTGGAAATCCGATTCTTATCCAATCTATGACTAATACTAAGACAGAAGATGTAAATGCTACGGTAGAACAGATATTAAAATTAGAAAAGGCTGGCTGCGATATTATTCGTGCAACGGCTAATAATGAGGCAGCAGCTAAGGCGTTTGCAAAGATTAAGAAGCAAATCCATATTCCGTTAGTGGCGGATATTCATTTTGATTATAGACTTGCCATTATGGCAATGGAGCATGGTGCAGATAAGATTCGTATTAATCCAGGCAATATTGGTGGCAAGGACCGGATTCGAGAAGTTGTCGAAGCGGCTAAGACCTATAACGTACCAATTCGTGTCGGTGTGAATAGTGGTTCTTTGGAAAAAGAGTTAGTTGCGAAGTATAATGGTGTAACTGCCAAGGGTATTGTTGAGAGTGCGTTAGACAAGGTTCATATACTGGAAGATTTGAATTTTGACAATATTGTAATTAGTATTAAATCTTCGGATGTGTTAATGTGTGTAAAAGCGCATGAATTAATCGCAAAAGAAACGGATTATCCGTTACATGTAGGAATTACAGAAGCAGGTACTTTAACTAGAGGAAATATAAAGTCTTCTATTGGATTAGGTCTGATTTTGCATCAGGGAATTGGTGATACCATTCGTGTATCTTTAACTGGTGATCCGGTTAATGAGATTGTAACTGCAAAACTTATTTTAAAGACTTTGGGCTTACGTGAAGGTGGAATTGAGGTTGTGTCCTGTCCGACCTGCGGAAGAACTTCAATTGATTTGATTGGTTTAGCAAACAAGGTTGAAAATCTAGTAACCGATTATGAGCATTTGAATATTAAAGTTGCTGTTATGGGTTGTGTTGTAAATGGTCCTGGTGAGGCAAAGGAAGCAGATATTGGAATCGCTGGTGGTAATGGTGAAGGTTTATTGATTAAGAAGGGTGAAATAGTGAAAAAAGTGCCTGAGGATGAGTTGTTACAGGTATTAGAGGATGAATTAAAAAACTGGAATGCGTAGTGCTTTACGCAAAATATAAACTGTCGTATAGAAGGTTACTTACGGCAGTTTATGTTGTCTTATTTTATAATATATACATTGAGAAGAAGATTTTGAGGAGTTATTTATATGGCAGAGATAAAAAGCTTTAATGAGGTGTTTCCTGGTTTTACATGCCCGAAAGGTTTAGGAGAATTACTAGAGCAGGTAGATGTGATTGATGCAGTTCTTGTAAAGTCTGAGAAGACCTTAAAAGTACATATAAAGAGTGGCATTATTATATCAAAGCAAGATATATATATATTAGAGGACAGTTTGTCGTCTTTTGTCTTTCAGGGAAAAATGCAGGTTAAGTTGCTAGAGCATTATGAGTTATCCAACCAGTATTCGGTTCAGACCCTAACGGATAGTTATAAAGAAAGTATGCTTTTCGAATTGTCGGTGGAATCTTCGGTTTTATATCGTTTAGTAAAGAAAAGTGAATGGTATGTAGATGGGAATGTTATAACACTTACACTAGAAGATACATTTTTAGCAAAGACACGTTCCGCGGATATTAAGAACTATTTGGAAAAGGTATATAAAGACCGTTTTGGCTATGATATTCAAGTTGGATTTGATTTTACAGAGGAGCAAAAGGATGCGATACGTAAGGCGAATGAGCATAAGCTACAGCTAGAGATTTCTCAGATAATGGATAGGCAAGTTGAAGTTTCTGAAAATCAGGAGCAGAGTGAAGCTGATTCAAGTTCCAAGGAGAAGAAAACAGCTACTACAGATGGAAAAGCAAGTGCTGGAAAATCGGATAACAAACCAAAAGAGAATAAATGGAACCGTTCTGCATTTGGACAGAACAAAATACATGATAAAGAGGTTATCTACGGACGAAATGTAGAAGGTAATGAAGTTTCGATTGTTGACATTTCAGAAGCAACTGGTGAGTGTGTTGTGCATGGACAGGTATTTGACATTGAGGAAAGGGAACTTAGAAATGGTGAAAAACTAATTATAACATTTTCTATAACAGACTTTACGGATTCAATTTCTGGTAAATTTTTCATTGGGAAAGAGGATTGGAAGCTGTTAAAGGATGATTTTAAGAAAAAGAATTTCTATAAGATTAAGGGTGTACCGATGTATGATACTTATGTGCGAGAAGTTACACTAGGTTCTATTACCGGTATTAAATCCATTCCGGACTTTACTACAAAACGAGTAGATAATTCACTAGAAAAGCGCGTGGAACTGCATATGCATACGGTGTACAGTGATAATGATAGTGTAGTGGATGTAGGAGCAATTATATCCCGCGCAAAAGAGTGGGGACATCCAGCTATTGCTATAACAGATCATGGTGTTGTACAGGCTTTTCCTGTAGCAAATCATTGTGTGAAGCCAAATGATCCATTTAAAATTATCTATGGTGTGGAAGGATATTTTGTGGATGATTTGAAGGATTTTGTTATTCGTCCACAAGGTCAAAGCTTGGATGATTCATTTGTTGTATTTGATATTGAGACAACAGGTCTAAATCCGAAGTTTTCAAAGATTATTGAAATTGGTGCGGTGAAGATTGTAAATGGTGAGGTGGAGTCAACATTTTCAGAGTTCATTAATCCAGAGATACCAATTCCTTATAATATTACGAAATTGACATCGATTACAGATGATATGGTAGCTGATGCAGATATTATTGATGTAGTGCTGCCAAAGTTTTTAGAGTTTGTAGGGGATAGTGTTTTAGTAGCCCATAATGCAGGCTTTGATACAAAGTTTATTAAGAAGTATGCAAAGGATATGGGAAGAAGTGTAGATAACACAATTCTTGATACCATGACCTTAGGACATATTTTGTGTCCGGAGCTTGGTAAGTTTACTTTGGATCGTATCTGTAAGCATTTAGGTGTCAAATTGGAGAATCATCATCGTGCAGTAGATGATGCGGCTGCCACGGCAGAAATTTTTAAGAAGTTTCTTCAAATGTTAAAGGATAAAGACGTGTATAATGTGGATGATTTGAATGTGCTTGGCGAAACATCACCAGATGCAATTAAGAAGTCAAAGCGTTATCATGGTATTATTTTGGCAAAAAATGAGATTGGACGTGTGAATCTGAATCGTCTGGTATCGGCTTCTCATGTGGAATATTTTAATATGCGCCCTATTATGCCAAAGAGTCTGATTAGCAAGTATCGAGAGGGATTGATTCTTGGCTCTGCCTGTGAGGCTGGTGAGCTTTTTAGGGCGATTGTAGAGGATGCAGATGAGGAAGAGATTGACCGTATTGTTCGGTTCTATGATTACTTGGAGATTCAGCCGATTGGTAATAATGCATTTATGAAGGCAGAGGAACGCTATTCCAATGTCAATACAGATGAGGATTTAC
This sequence comes from uncultured Clostridium sp., assembly GCA_964439445.1. GTDB lineage: Bacteria > Bacillota > Clostridia > Lachnospirales > Lachnospiraceae > CAG-590. The sequence goes on from CAYTOQ010000063.1 coordinate 14,194, forward strand.
AGGAATTAAACCGGAGAATTGTAAAGCTTGGCGAGACTTATAATAAGCCGGTTGTGGCAACCTGTGATGTACATTTTCTTGACCCGGATGACAGCATTTACCGAGCTGTTTTGATGGCGTCAAAGGGTTTTAAGGATGCAGATGACCAACCACCACTTTATTTCCGCACCACAGAGGAAATGATGGCGGAATTCGAGTATCTTGGCAGTGACAAGGCAAAAGAAGTGGTAATTGATAATACCAATTTGATTGCCAATATGATTGAAAAGATTTATCCGGTTAGCCCGGATAAATGTCCGCCAGTTATTAAGGACTCAGACAAGACTCTTCGAGAGATTTGTTATAACAAAGCACATGAAATCTATGGACCAAATCTTCCTGAGAAGGTTACTGCTCGTTTAGAAAAGGAGCTGACTTCCATTATTGGTAACGGTTATGCGGTTATGTATATTATTGCACAGAAGCTGGTATGGGATTCCAATGACCATGGATATCTGGTTGGTTCAAGAGGTTCGGTAGGTTCTTCCTTTGTGGCTACAATGTCTGGTATCACAGAGGTAAATCCACTATCTGCACATTATATTTGTCCGGAGTGCTTCTATGTGGATTTTGATTCAGAATTAGTTAAGAGTTATTCGGGTACATCTGGGTGTGACTTGCCAGATATGGATTGTCCGCATTGTGGAACAAGAATGAAAAAAGAGGGGCATGATATTCCATTTGAAACCTTCCTTGGCTTCTATGGAGATAAGGAGCCGGATATTGACCTTAATTTCTCTGGTGAATATCAGGCGAATGCACATGCATACACAGAAAAATTATTTGGTAAGGGACATGCGTTTCGTGCGGGAACCATTGGAACGATTGCAGAAAAAACAGCAGAGCAGTTAGTGTATAAATATTATCAGGAAAGAGATGTTGTAAAAAGAAGATGCGAGCTGCAAAGAATTGGTAAGGGCTGTGAGGGTGTAAAACGAACCACAGGTCAGCATCCGGGTGGTAT
>CAYTOQ010000064.1:0-15183 GCA_964439445.1 uncultured Clostridium sp.
TGGATATTCGCTGTTCCCTTCGCCGTCATCTTGCCACTTAAGGTTAAGGTATGTGCTTCTCCTGTATTCACTGTAACACCACTTAAGTTAAGATTCCCTTTGACATCCAGTTGTCCGGAGTTAAGATTTAAAACACCTGCTCCTGCTACTAAGTTCCCTTTTATCTGAACAATGTCTTCTTCCTGAGTCATTGTAAGAGTCGGATATACATACTGCGTGGTAATTGCAAATGTCATATTGCCATTTGCACGCAAAATACCACCATTTATTTGTAACTCATCGTTTAATTCCACATTATTGGCTATTACATAATGGCCATTCATATCAACCTTTGCTTCAAACCGAAGGTCCCCTTCGACATGCAAATCCTTATCCAGCGATATCGCTTTCCTTATCCACAACGGACCCTCCCATTGATCAAACGGTAGCTTGTGTTGTGACTCCCAACAAAGTAACTGTCCATCTGCTGTGTGAAAATTACCATTGCCTAGCACCGCATAAAAGAAGCGCAGATAAGACATTAATACAACACCCTCCGAAGAGGTATTTTGTATATCAACGGTTCCTAAGCTAAAATAATTGTTATTGGTATAGTTATAGATTCCCTGCTTCTCATCACCCGAAAAAATCATATAAACATTTTCGCTAAATTTGCAATCAAAATTAGTAATACAAGGATATACACAATCCCCTTTTAATTCCATGGTTCCATTTGTGATAGAAGTAGCAGGATTGACCTTACTTGCAAAAACGATAGCACCCTCTACACATATATAATCTGCTTCTTCATCCATTTTCAATATGGCGTTACTGTTCTTGATTCCCTTATTCGTATAGTTTTCACAATTACCAATTACATAGTCCCCAGTTATGTGCAATTCACCTTGGTTGATATCTATGGTTCCATTTTTCTGAATCAGGTTACCAGTAACCGTCAGCTTATATCCATTCAAATCTATGGTACCAGCTAATAAATTTACATTACCTTCAAACACCGTATCCTCCGTAAGCGTATACCCCGTAATTCCATCCATGGAAAAAGATAATTTTCCCTCTGGGTCTACCACACTATCTGCCTGAAGAAATTCTGTTGCATATACACCTTCTTCTGAGGTGTTGGCAATCACTAGCTCACAAAAACTCCAATTATACTCACTAGAATAGATGGTTTGCTTCTCCTCGCCACTTAAAATAACCTTATTTTCTCCCTTTCCAACATATCGATAGGAGGATTGTGTCAGCAAATCTCCTTTCACCTCTAGCACACCACTGTTTTGGGTAACCAAGCCAGCATAATTGGATATACAATCCCCTGTTACCGTCAAATGGTGCCCGTTCAAGTTTAATTTTCCTAAATTACACATTCCATCAATGTATAAATCGTTCTTTAACATTACATCCTGCGGAAAGGAAACCGACGCGCAGACCCAGTCTTCCGCAAGGGTACCATAAAGCGTAATCCAGCCATCGATTGGATATCCGTTTGTACACAGCTCTCCATATACTGGAAGTGCGGAAGAAAGTGCCACACCAGATGGATTTTCCACCACCATATCATCGACTAAAAAATACGTTGTTTTTCCCTCTATATGCTGTTGTGCCATACCATCGAAACAAACTACCGATTCTTGCTTCAGATCAATACAGTTTTCCGTCGTTAAATTAAAATCGCCACCGATATGAACGATTAGGTCATTCCCTACCATAGTTGCTGCTGTAATCCAGTTCTTCTCCAAATTCAAAGTACCAGACGAAAGAGTAAGTGTAGAATATGAATAAAAATCGCCCTTTACCGTAATACTTTCCTTATCCGAATCCATTCTGACATCCACTTGTGCTGTAGCGTAAGAACCCTCTTCATCCCACTGCGCCAACACATAGTCGCCCTCCACAATAAGAGAACCTTCATTGAAGTCAAATATTCCACCACTTTGCTTGTAATTACCCTGCACCGTCAGTTGATATCCGTTCAGGTTCATATTTCCACCTGCAATCAGTAAATCGCCCTCTATCACTTCATCCTGTTGCAGGGTATAACCAAGGGTTCCTCCATTTGCAAATCCAATCTTTACACCTGTCCGATTTTCCAAAGCAATATATTGCAAATCTCTTGTACAATAGATTCCTTCTGTATTGTTAATCAAAAGGGTTCCAAATGAATGGTAACTGCTATCCATTGTGATGCTTTGTTCTTCTGTTCCATTTAATTCAAAACACAACGATTCTCCAAAACTACTGTTTATCGTACCTTGAAACACAACATCTCCACTTACCGTAATCTGTCCCTTCTCAAGAGAACCCTTTACATTATAGAAGGTGAGATCCTTAGATACCGTCACCTGTTCCTCCTCATATTCCATATAGAGATATGCTTGATTTCCAACCGAAAACGTATCACACACCAATGAACCAAGCTCCATATACATATAAGCTCCACCTTCTAAGTCCATCTGTCCATTTACAACCAGTTTTTTTCCATTTATATGTAATTTTTTAGTAGATTTTACGCATAGTGAACCCGTTATATTCCAGTTATCAGACAAAGTGTATGCGTCTTGAATGAGCAAATCACCTGTATAACTTCCATCTTGCAAAGAAGTCGTTCCTGTCAAAGACAGTTTTCCCTCCACTGTACAGTTCTGACAAACCAGTCCACCTACATATACGGTTCCATTCAATACTACTTTTTCCTTGTTAGAAAACTCAATGTTTTGAATCTGCGAATAGACCGGAGAACCGACTGTTATGGTCTGATTTGATTCTCCGGTTAACAGCACCCTATGATTCTCGGTAGCCGCAAAAGAGTAAGCATTACCGGTTTGTGTAAAGTTTCCTTTTACCTCCAAGGTGCCATTGGTTAATTTACCACTGTGATTCAGATTGGAAGCAGTCTTGAAATCTCCTTCCACCAACAGATAGTCTTCTTCGTTCGTCATATTGAGTGCACCACCTGCAATGGTCAAGTTTCCCATGACATGCAAACTGTAACCATTTAAGTCCAGCGTACCTCCTGCAATGGTAAGGTCTTCCTCACAAACCATATCCTCTTCTAATGTAAAGCCATGCACTCCGCCCGACGCATAAGACAATACACCCTGCTTGCTAGTTACCTCCATAATGGTGATGTTGTCTTCTACCACTACACCTGCCGGATTATCTACAACAACATTATGTAGGTAGGAGTTTTCATTGGATATCTCTATTCGCTGTTCCTTAGTTCCGTTAAAACAGATTGTAACGTCTTGCCCACATGAAAGATATGCATAATCACTTCTGGTTAGATTTCCGCCTATCTCAATTCTACCTGTACTAATCGTATCAAAGCTTCCCAAGCTAAGAACATAATCCTGTTCTACACGCAGCACAGCATTCTCACCGTTCATTTTCATATCCAGATTGTTGTGATAAAAGTTTCCCTCGACTGTAACCTGACAGTCCTGAATAGTCATAGCTCTCTCATAGCTGTTCACTAAACCCATATGCAGATTTCCATGTATTACAACATCCTGTTCAAACGTATAAGAATCCACCATACTAATATCTCCATAAAGCTGCGGACTCACAATTTCTGCCTTTTCAATTCGGGTCGTACCTTTAATATTCGAAGACAGATGGGTTACCGATTTGGCAACCGCAAGATAATAATCCCACGTTAAACTTCCTTCTTCTCCCTGCTCCACCACCAGATTCTGAAAACGGATAAAATCTCCAGAAGATTTCCCACCTCGTCTAAGATACTGTGCTGTATTTCCTGTAAGCTTCATGGTATGATTGCCAGAAGTTTGAAACAACGGATGGTATAAGTGGTCCCTTGCCAATATACTTCCCTTTAATTCAAACACTCCAGCAGACAGATCTCCCGCCCCAACCAGGCTACCATCAATATAATCTCCTTGAACGAATAGATAGTCCTCTTCCTTGTTCATAACAAGCCATCCTATGCTGTACTCCTCTACTATCTCTCCATCCTGCTCATAGGTAAACATTCTTTGATAGTCCCCATCTATAATAAACTCTCCTTCGTTTATATTAACGGTACCTCCAGCATGAATGAAATCCCCTTTGATTTCCAACTGATATCCTGCTAGATCCAACGTACCTCCCAACAGACAAAAATCCCCTTCTATTACGGTATCTTCGGTCAATGTCATCCCATAGGAACCTTCTCGCATATATCTTAACTTGTTATTCTCATCCTCAATGGTTTCACAGGTCAACATATACTTTGACAACACACCCTCTTCACTGGTATTACGAAGAATAAGATTACTAATATGTAGCATACTATCTGGTGCAATATTAAGCGTCTGTTCAACTGTTCCACTAAGAATCACTTTACATTCTGAACCAAAAAATATAAAACTGGAGCAATACCCATTCTCCGTTCCCCCTATATTACCCATTATCTCTATGGTTCCAGTATTCCGATTTTGTAAATAATTATAGTATATACCACAATAGTTGTAATTCCCCTGTATTTGAATATAATCATTCACTGATTCCATAAAAAGCTTAGAGAAATATTGATCGCTAAAATCTCCCTCTACTTCCAGATATCCCTCTTCCACATAGAGAAAGCTATTGTTGTTTAAGTTACCATGCACCACAAGCTTATGACCATTCAAGTGCAACTCACTATTCACCTGTAAGTTTCCAACTTCCATATCTTCTGATAATGTGGTAACACTTGAAATAGTCATATCCTCATAGACTTCCTCTGTGGTCTCTTGTGTTGTCGTATCTATATGTACTCCATTTCCCTTTTCTTCTACACTTTTCTGCACGGTAGCTTCCTGCGTCGCATCGTCTTCTACATCGGATTCATCTGCTACCACCTGCTCTGCATCTTCGCCGGCAGCTCCATCTACATTAATTCCTGCAGCCTTCTCCGCTGCACGAATGGTTTCCTCTGCCTCTTCACTGGCTTTTTCATAATCACCGGTCTCATAATCGGTTGCTTTCACCGTCCGAACACCCGGTTGAATGTGTCCACCAAAACAGTTGACACCCATCACAACCAACATAATCCACGCTATAATCTTTTGTACCTTCATAGTTTTCTCCTTCTACCTAGATAATTACCAAACACTTAATAATATGTATTGAGTTATATAATTTGAACAATTACCAATATGTTTCTTAAATTCCTATTTATTTTTCTATCTTAATCTTCTTTACCTTGCTATATTGGGTATATACCTTCGTTCCGTTCTTCTTTTCCAGATATGCCCGGACCTTCACATAATAGGTCTTATTTTTTTTGACCTTCCATTTCTTTCCGGTAATGGAGTTTTTCTTATGCCGTGTAACCTCAACCGTCTTGGCTTTTTTAAAATACTTATTTGTGGCATATTTAATCTGATATCCGATTTCACTATAAGTGCCTCTTTTTTTGACCTGCTTTATTTTTATATGCAGATATGGCTTTTCCTTTTTCCTTGTAACGTTCAAGGATTTAATCACCGGTTTACGTTTCTTAAACTTGTTATATTCCGCCACATCTTTTGCTGTATCACGTAGCACGGTGGAACTTGGTGTCAAAACCGGATTCTCAGACATTTCCTGACTACCACTATTTATTTCGCCTCCACCAGCATCCGCTCCAGACGAACTCGTTCCGCCAGCATTGTCGTCCGATGGTGTCTTCTTTATCATATTCTTGATATTTCCATTCGCATCATATTCATATTGCACTGTCGTTCCATCAAGATATTGGGCATAAATGACTCGTCCCAAAGAATCATAGGAATATTGCACGGACTGTGCGTGAACATATTGCATATGGTCTATTCCGTTTATATACACCAATCCAATCATCATAAACCAAAGCATCGTTACCATTTTTAATCTTTCTTTTCTTTTCAACATCGTACCCCTCCAACTCATTTGTTATTTTTGTTGCATCTTACTATACCGAAAAAGTTTTTATTTTTAAATTAGTTTTTGTTGTGTAATCAAAGTTTTTTTGTTTGTTTTTTCGTTGGTTTCTGTTAGATTTCCCCTTTTTGACCAACAAAACAAGGCGCATCCGCGAAAATGAATCTTCACGAACACGCCATAATTACTAGGTTTTTTTAACAATATTTTTGTAACCAACATTTTGACCAACAAAGCCAAAAAATTTTTTTATTTTTTTTAAAAATTTTCTATTTTAATAGAAACTCCTAACTGTTTTAGGGATAAAAACAATGCATTCATTGTCTCTTTCATATTCTCTTCGGTACAATTGTAACCCATATGACCAATGCGAATCACCTCACCTGCCAAAACGTCAAAGGAGCCGGCAAGCATAATATTATACTGCTCCCGTATCACTCTCAACAATTCCTCTGCTGTGATACCTGATGCAATCTTCACAACTGTAACCGTATTGGAATATCCGTTCTCTGCATATAACTCCAATCCGGCATCTCTTATCATCTGTCTTGTCTTTGCAGCAATCTCCTTGTGACGGACTAAGAACTCCTTGTCCTCCCGAATGTTTTCTAGTGCCTGTCGCAATCCGTAGATATCACTAATTGGCATGGAATACGGGAACCATTGCTTCTCATAATAGTCCTTGAATATTGTCAGATTTGCATAGAACGACGCAATCCTCGTCTTTCTCGTCTCCATCGCCTGTTTTGCAGCCTCACTGAGCGTCACAAGGGTAAGTCCTATCGGAGCAGAAATTGCCTTTTGCGAACCACCACATAAGATATCAATTCCCCACTCATCCACACGCACTTCATTGCCAAACATTCCAGATACTGAATCCACTACCGTCAAAATTCCATATTCCTTTAGCAACGGACAGAGCTTATCAATCGGATTCAACATACCACTTGGCGTATCACAATGTACGATGGTGGCATACTTAAATGCACTATCCTTTTCAAGATACGCTCTTAACTGCGCTGCATCAATTTCCCTCTTATAATCAGTTGTATATAATATAGGTTCACCACCATACATACTGACAAAATCCGCAAAACCCTTTCCAAACACGCCGTTATCCAACACAAGCACCCGGTCTCCAGTTTCGGTCAAGGAAGCGACCGCTGCTTCTAAGCCTAAAATTCCTTCCCCACTCAAAATCAAGCTCTCATTCTTTGTATATAACAACTCACTATATAGTTCACAGGTTTCCTTATAGTACTCAAGAAAATCCACATCAAAATCCGGATTCCCTGTCTCTACACTTCTTGCCCTTCTAACATTCTCAGCCACCATCGTCGGTCCCGGTGTCATCATCTTATACATAATTATTCTCTCCTTTTCTACTTTTTTACATATAGGCAATTGCGAAACTAACAAAAACTTATACTGAGTTATGCAATTTGAACAATTACCAATATGCAGGTGCTGTGAGACCGTCGGTACTTTGGCACCTTATGTACCGTTACGAGCCGAGCGCAGCGAAAGCGTGCCTGCATTGGTTTGTTTCACTTGTATAACTCTCATTTGTTAATTTATAAGTTTTGCAACTTTTTCTTGCATTATAGGAAAAATCTGATATTATTGATATAGTCAAAAAAGGAGAATTTTATATAACCAGATGGAAGAAAAGAAATATTTTAGCATTTATAAAATTATAAAAGAAAAGATTATGTGTGGAGGTTACACCCCCGGACAGAAGCTTCCCTCCAAACGGGTGATGGCAGACCACCACGGCTGTAGTGTAATTACGATAGAGAACGCGTATAGTATGTTAGCGGATGAGGGGTACATTACTGCAAGAGAACGAAGTGGCTATTTTGTATGTCATATTGATACTCCGTTCCCAAACAACGCAGCTCCACAACATATACAATTTCAATACCTCGAAGAACCTGTGCCACCACAGCACCCCGACAACTTTGAATACTCCTTATGGTTCAAAACCATTCGCAAAGTGTTGTCAGAAAAGGAAGATGCACTGTTTGTCAAATCCCCTAATATGGGGTGTGCCATTCTTCGAAATGCGCTGGCAGATTATCTCTACCGCTATCGTGGAATGGTTGCAGAACCGCAACGAATTATCATCGGTTCTGGTGCGGAACAGCTTTACGAAACCGTTGTGAAGATTTTGGGACGCAATCTCGTCTATGGCATTGAAGACCCTTCTTACCACCGCATTGAAGCGGTATATACGAATGCTGGTTCCACTATCCAGAAACTGAAACTAGAACCGAATGGAATTAAAAGTGACGCTTTACAAAACAGTAAAATAGATGTACTGCATGTTACTCCATTTCGCAGTTACCCAACCAATGTAACCATTCCGATTTCCAAACGACAGGAATACCTGCGCTGGGCATCCCACGGAAGATACATTGTGGAAGATGACTACAACAGTGAATTTTTCATACCGGGACAGCCAATCGACACACTCTATTCACTCGATAACAATGAATGTGTTATCTACATGAATACCTTTTCAAAAAGCCTGTCCCCCTCTATGCGAATAGGATATATGATTTTACCACAACATTTACTTCCCATATACGAGGCAAAGCTAGGAGATTTTTCCTGCTCTGTTCCTGTTTTGGACCAATATGTTCTTGCTGAATACATATCCAGTGGGAATTTTGAACGACATTTAAACCGAATCAGACGAAAGGAAATCAACTCATGAGAAAACAACATTCCATCGCAATTGTTAATGATATATCAGGTTTTGGACGTTGCTCCATCACGGTGGCACTTCCAATCCTTTGCGCTATGAAAATTCAGTGCGGTATCGTACCAACCGCACTCCTATCCAACCACACTGGTTATCCGGATTATACCCTATTGGATTTTACCGAACATATGGAAGCCTATCTGGAAAAATGGAAAACCTTACAATTTTCCTTTGACGGCATTTACACTGGATATCTTGGTTCAAAGGACCAGCTTTCCGTTATTCGAAATATGTTAAAAAACTTTGATTTTAAAAAGATTATTGTAGACCCTGTTATGGGGGATGATGGTGAATTATACCCAGCTTACACACAGGAAATGTGTAATTCCCTAAAGCAATTAGTTACACACTCCACTCTCACAACGCCGAATGTGACGGAGCTTTGTTTCCTAACCGATACCCCTTATCGGGAAGACATCACGGAGCAAGAAATTTTTGAAATGTGCCAACAGCTTCGCAAAAGTGGTGCGAAGCAAATCGTTGTAACGGGAATTATAAAGGATGAACAAATCGGCAACGCCATCTATGAAAATGATACGTTTGAGGTACTTTACAGTAATCGTATTTTACCACTCCGCCCCGGAACAGGAGATGTATTTTCCTCCATCCTTGCCGGCGAAAGTTTGTTAGGCATCCCGCTGCGGGAATCCGTTAAAACATCTGCACATTTTATCGCCACTTGCCTACTCACCTCCTCCGAGATGGATGTACCTATCAACGACGGAGTCTGCTTTGAGGAACACCTGGATATGCTAATACCATAAATACAAAAGCACCGATATGGATAATCGCATTGAATCCATATCAGTGCTTTTCGTTATTCTTCCTGTCCCCTCACCTTATCCCGCAGAGCAATGTAATGTGTCACATACTGTTTTGAGATCAATCTTGCTTTGAAAAGATTCTCAAGAGTAAGCATATATTCTCTTCTCGGAATCTCCGCATAACACATTTCCTTCAACGCTTTATCTACGTTTTCTTTGTATTCACTAATGCTATATACCTTGTCCTTAAACAATATATTGGCAGCATAAATCCGCTTAAAGAAACCGTTAATCTTATCCGATTCTGTAATCTTATCCTTTGGCATAAAATTCAGCAACAACAAATCCATCACCTCATAGGCTGAACGATTGGTCAGGCAAATATCTGGATAGATTGTATACAGATTCTTCACCTTCAATGAATCATTTTTAACCTTTGCATCGTGATAATCCGGAAGGTACTCTTCGAACACCTTGGTCACGAGGTTTTCCTTTTGGAATGCAATATACTCCTTGCTCTTATCTGCTCTAACTCCTGATTTATAGCCCATATTATGGATTAATTCCCTCGAGATACAGATACGTCTTGGCTCTTTCTCCAATAACAAAATAAATACCTTATTATGTGCTCTCCATATAAATGCAGGACACTGTTTAATGCGATAGGATTCACAGTAGTCAATCACAATTGGCCGATGATCTTTTTTAATACGATACTTTCGCTTAACCTTTTTCAAAACCTGCTGATTATACTTTGCATAGCGGTTAATATCCTGTACTTCATCTTCCATTTTCTCCATATCTTGAGAAGCTTGTTTGTCCTGTTTTCCTTCGTCTGTCTGTTCTTCTCCTTCCGACTCTCTCTTCTTGGATTGTTGCTCCTTATTTCCATATATTAAACCATTTTTTTGCACGGTTACAGAGCGTACCGCTTCCTTATCTCCATCCCTATTCACTTCCGCCACAAAATCATCATCCACAAGCGTAAATGTCTGGGAAACCATAAGTGCAGCGATACCTGCAATCATACCCACAATAAAAATATAGAATTGTCCCCAAATACCCGAAACCACGATTAAGATTAGGGCAAGTAACGACCAAAAAATTACACTTCCAATGCACTTTCTCGTCTCAGAATCACCATATAGTAAAGCATTCCATACCCGCTTCATACGAATCACCCAGCCTCATTTTTATCAACATTTTTTCACTTCATATAGAAATCTAACTCATTCTTTGCACACGATGTATATTCCACCAAATAACAGCCTTGCTATTTCTTCTATTATAGTATAATTCCGAAGTTTTTTCATTAATAAATTGTTCTATGTAATGTTCATTTTACATAGATTTTAGAAATAAATTTCTCAAGGATGATTATGGTCTCTTCTGCGCATACTATCAATTATATGAAATATATTACTTTGATACTTTTATTAATTGTTGTCATTTATGGAATTAAAAATTCCACCTTTTCCACCTCAAGTATCGTCACCTCTGCCTTCATCAGACAGGAACTGCCTATCTATTGTGTCGACACAGACAAACCCGTGATTGCATTAACCTTCGACAGTGCTTGGGGCGATGAGGATTTGAATGATATTCTTTCCATCCTGAAAAAGCATAACGCACCTGCAACCTTTTTCGTCACCGGTGAATGGGCAAAAAAATATCCAGATGCAATTCGGTCAATCGACCAACAAGGTCATGAGCTCGCCAATCACGGAAACTCCCACAAACATATGCCACAAATATCAAAGGAAGAAATGATAAAGGAAATTCAGGATTGTCACAACATTGTCTATGAGCTTACCGGAAAAAATATGACCTCTTTCCGTGCTCCCTACAGCGACTGGAACGATGACGTAGTTGCCACGGCTCACGAGCTCGGATACTCCGCAATCAACCAATCTGTTGACAGTCTGGATTGGAAGGACTATGGAGTAGAGTCCATTATCCAAACCGTATGCGAACACAAAAATCTCGAAAACGGAAGTATCATTTTACTACATAACGGTGCGACCTATACAAAGGATGCTCTCGATGTTATGTTAACCAAATTAGAGGAACAGGGCTACTCCTTTGTAACAATATCTGATTTAATCTATACCTCAAATTACAGCTTAGATCATACCGGAAAACAATTTTTAAATTAACAAGTATAAAAATCATGGAAACACACATAATACAAAGGACAAAGTTCTATGATGCTGATTCATAGAACGAATCAACAAGAAAAGGAGAATTTAATATGACAACATTAAAGAAATTATTATGTGTATCTCTTGTAGCTTGTAGCTTTTGTTTCTTTTTGACAGGTTGCGGCAATGACAAGAATGGTTCTACCAGTGGAAACAACGACAATAATATGGTAGGCGATGCGGCGGAAAATGTAGGCGATGCAGCTAGCGACCTTGCACAAGGAGCCGGAAACGCAGTGGAGGACGTAGCAGATGGAGTTGGAAATGCAGTGGATGACCTTGTAGGTACCAACGGCTTTGACAACTATGACGATGCTCATGATTATTTCCTTGACACGATGGGCAAGTACCACACAGATGCAAAGTTCGAGCTTCGAGATGAAGATCGCGAATTGGATGATTATCAGGAAGGTTCTATGGGTTATAAATTCCACTTGTATGATACAAGCACAAACCAGGCTGGTGACTATTTCGGCGAATTTTATGTAGATGCAAACACTGGTGTAATCTACCGTGAAGAGGGAGATGACCGATATGTTGAGTACCGCGGTACCAACACAAGTAGCACAAGCGAAACAAACAATGGTACAACCACCGGACGTAGCGGAGCCACAAATGGTACTACTACCAACGGTATGGACGCAAATGGTGGTACAGCCACAGGTGGTAACACATCTGGTGCTGCTGGTAGCGTTGCACAATAGTAATTTGAACTGAATACGGTAGCCACCATGTTGCTGAAGCTTTTCATGTAAATGCCAACGACAATATATGTCACCTGCCTGGTGTGGTTTCCCGTAAAAAACAGGTCATTCCTGCCCTTTCCGGAAAATTACCGGAGGCGCAATAATGGATAAGGTCTCTGTCTACTCGACAGGGACCTTATCCATTTACTCTTCTTATTTTACCTGATTCATTTCATTCACGTTTCCATTCTCATAGTCCATTGCATTTTGCAACGTAATCTGACTAATGGCGGAAAGTGCTTCTTGCGTTAAGAACGCCTGATGCGATGTTACAATCACATTTGGGAAGGATAATAAACGAGCTGTGATGGAAGAATCCAATAGCTCTGCCTCTCTATTCTCAAATACATTCTTTCCTTCTTCCTCGTACACATCCAAACCGACACCAAAGAATTTCTTACTACGAATTCCCTGAATCAAATCCTCGGTTTTTACCAACGCTCCACGAGATGTATTCACAAATACCACATTGTCCTTCATTTGTTCTATGGTGTTCTTATTGATTAAATGATATGTTTCCTCTGTCAGCGGACAATGCAGGGAAAGCAAATCACTTTCTCTCAATACTTCTTCTAAGGACTTGTATTCTACAAAATCTAAGTCCTTGTTTGGATACATATCATAGGCTATTACCTTCATTCCAAAACCACGACAAATTCTACACATAGCTGCACCAATCTTACCCGTTCCAATAATACCCGCCGTTTTTTCATAAAAATTAATACCGGTAAGTCCTACCAAGCTAAAATTATTCTCTCGTACTTTAATATAACTCTTGTGTACGTGTCGATTTACTGCCAGTGCAAGAGTCATTGCATGCTCCGCCACCGCCTCTGGCGAATAGCCTGGCACTCGAAGTACCGTCATACCAAGCTCATTTGCCTTTTCCAAATCCACATTGTTAAATCCTGCACAACGAAGTAAAATCAACTTCACACCAATTTTTTGCAATTCCTCAATAACAGGAGCAGAAAGATCTGAATTCACAAACGCACAGATTGCATCATATCCCTTTGCAAGGGACACGGTTTTTAATGAAATATCTATTTCCTGATAAGTGATTTCCACCTCCGGATAATTCTTAAGCTCCTGATCAAAGGATTCCTTATCATAGCTGGTTGCATCATAAAACAGAATTCGCATAATATTCACCATTCCTTTCATAATTTATGAAAAAATACAATTTCGTGACGCTCCATAATTGTATTGCATCATGTCAAAATTATAGCAATTCAAACATGATTACTCTTATATTTCCCTATTATCACAGATATATACAACAGCAATTTCTATGACGCTTTAAAGCGGTCGTTTGTGCTTTCCCAATTTATATCATCTTGTAAAGCACTTCTTCTGCTACACAGATTCGCTCTTCAAACTGCTCATAAAAATCCCGTTTGCTCTCATATAAGGTAATATAAAAAGCGTTCAACACATACATATTAATCTGTTTCACCGTCCCCTCTGGCAATGTCGGCATTTTCCCCGTCAAATCCTTCAAAAAATAATGCCAGCGATTGATAAACTCTGTATTCTTTGCAATATCTGGCGTATCAATCCATTTTTTTACCTTCACCTTGGTTCGCTCCTTTTTCTTACATTCATTTACCTGTAAGAAATACTGAAAGCTTCCCTCCTCATAAATGCGGCCTAGCGGGAAAATACGACATATCCCCGGACGTATTGCGTGAATACTACAGCGTCCATTCTCATCCAAGAACGCACAGCTTTCCTTCGGCCCCGTCATTTTGAGATTTGGCAAAATCTGTCCTTCCACAACATTCAAATCCAGCTTATCCACCAATAGCTCCTCGAATTTGCAACCAAGTCCCGTAGTTAGCCGATACACATCATACGGGTCTAATACAATGGAATTCCCCATCCCCTGGCAGCACGCAGAACAACCCTTACAATCGTCACAGCCTGCCTTAACCATATCATTTAGTCCGTATAATTTTCCATCCGAAACCTCGTTCATATCAATCTTGCGTTCCATCCTTACACCTCATTTTTAATAAATTGTTCCTTACCATACCACGGAAAAAGCTAACCACCGGGCCAGTGAAAAATCCAACCACAACCGTTGCGAGTCCTACCGTTCCCCCAGTCACAAATCCAATGAAAATGCAAACCATATCTGTAAGAATACGTCCCCATTTAAAAGTAATTCTTCTATGTGTTTTATCCTCAATAAGCTGTGCGATCATATCGTATGGTGCAATTCCCAAATCACACTCCATATACAACGCAATACCAAAACACATCACACAAATTCCTGCGAACAGTAAAATCACTCTTGCTATCAGCATTCCCTGCAAACCTTCCACGGTCACATTACATATACCACAAAGATACAAACACAAATCCACAATATATCCCAATCCTATCATGTTAAAAAACGCACCAGCACCAAAGCTTCTAGGATATAATATAATCACCGGAATGAACATCACCATATTAAGAATAATCTGTAATGTTCCATAACCAATCGGCATATGACGAACCAACCCAAACACCATACAGGAAAACGGATCTGTTCCAAAGCCAGCCAGACGCAGCAGACTTACTCCGATTCCTAAAAATACAATTGCAAGCACCATATATACAAAACGTTTCCAACCAATTTCTTTAAAGTACGTCTTCATCTTCGTTAACATATGCTTCTGTTCGTTCCTTTCTTATGTACCTTATTTCCTGTGTACTGCATTCTTTTCCACTTAACACACTATCTAACACAACGAAAAAAGAACTCTGGAAGAGTTCTCTTTTACTAAATTTTCCTATATTCGATACTATAATTTTTTAGTGTAAATGTCAATTATTATCAT
>CAYTOQ010000065.1:0-15110 GCA_964439445.1 uncultured Clostridium sp.
GATGTTCCACGATAGCGATTAAATATAATGAAAAATCCTTCAAATGGACTTTTTTGTTACTTCCGACCCTCTTTTTTCATCTTCTTTTCCATATACAATCGTCTATCTGCAATATCCAATATCTCTGTGATATCCAAGGATGGAGAGCAGTAGGTTTCGCAGATACCTACACTCATCTCGATAGGATAAGGTTTGTTGACTTTTGCATTGTGTGCTGCGGTAATATCAATGAGACGTTGTTTCATAATATTTTCATAATCACCTACACCGATAATTGCAAAAGCGACATACTCATCACCACCAAAGCGTGCTACGACATCTGTGTTTCGGAATGCTTCCTTCAAGATTGCAGCAATTTCCTTAATGGCAAAATCACCTTCGTCATGACCATAGCGGTCGTTAATCATCTTGAGGTTATCCATATCCGCATAGAGAACCATAATCTCTTTGCCGTAATTCATTGGATTGGTGACAAGGGATTGTACGTTTTCTAGGAATCCCCAACGATTATATAATCCGGTTAGCTGATCTGTTTTGGACATTTCGGCTAACTTCTGATTGTTTTCTGACATTTGGGCTAAGCTTTCCTGCAACTGCTGATGTATCTTGTTTTGTTGCTCTAATAACAATAAAGATTTTAATGCAATCGAAATCTGTACCGTAATTGGTGCCAGATTGCGGAAATGTTCATAATGCATCTCACCCATTAAGATACCATATAATTCTTCACAGGAGAACAGTGGAACCAATACCATTGTGACACGGCGATTGGTTGGGATGTGCTCGTGTAAAAACATATTATCTGTTGAAATGCGCTGAGCAGGCTCTGGCACATTAAATGCTCCTTCTTCGTTGTAGAAAGCGCGGAATAATATCTTTTCAGGCTTTTTAAACTCAACACCTCTTGGGTGATGAATTGCCGCCTCAAATGTATAAAGAAAAGCGGTACGCATACCGATGGCAGATAGATTATCTAGTGAACGTTCGTAAGGAATACGTCCTGCTTCATCCATACGGAACATATCAACCGTCATAGAATTGATAATTCTTGACATTTGTTCAATACCTTCCTGCTGTCCGTGAATGACCTGCCAATTGATAATGGCAAGTTCTCTGTAAAAGACAGAAAATAAGTCCATTAAATCGAGTTGTAATTTCTTATCTGTGATGGAATTACGTAATTCGTATTGTAGACATAACAACAAATCTGAGAACAGCTCTGCTTTCGTGTAGCGGAATAAAGGTTGTGAAATAACATGTGAAAACACAACCAATATATTTTTTTTATGAGTAATAAAAGCAGCCTTGTTGGTCATTTTACATAGTAGGTCAACAAATATAGACAAATCGTCCTTAATTTGTCCAATTTTGTCGCCTGTTACATAGGTACCAAACAGATAATTATGAATCTGTTTCATCATAGTAGTGCTGTTGTTACCTTCTAATATATTTTTAATTCCTAGTTTTTCTGACATCGTCTGGTAGTCAAAACCGATACAACCACAGGAAGAGCGCTTCATTAAATGTGTGTTAACCGTTAGGTTATCAAGCTTTCCTGTGCGGATAAAGGCTTTTGCATTGGCGATCGCCTTGTAGGATAATTCGGCAGCATTTGCCTCAACTGTGGTCAGTGGAGGTACTAGGGTTGCTGCAAAAGGTGAATTGTCAAAGCTGACTACTAGCAAATCACGACCTACTCGAATTCCCATTTTTGAAAAAGCACGATATCCACCTAACGCCATACGGTCATTTGCGAAAACAATGGCATCTAATTCCGGATGCGCAGCTACAAATTCACCGATCATTTGCTCGCTACTTTCCTCAAAATTGCCGTAGATAACATAGTCCTCACGGAATGGAATATTAGCCTCTTCTAATACCCTCTGGTATGCGTCAAAACGCTCCATTGCATCCACATTTGTGGCTGGACCGCTTACGTACCCGATTTTAGTTGCATCATGGTCAGTGATTAAATGTCGAATTCCTTGCATAAAGGCAATTTGGTTATCGAAAATAATAGAAGGATACCCATCCATCTTTGTATATAAGGTCACGACAGGAATACCCAAATACTGTTTAAGAAATGCGGCACGTTCCTCGGCACTAACGCGAGAGCCAATCATTCCCATCATTACATAGAGTACATCTAAATGTTTTTTGCTGGCAAACTGAAACAAGGTATTGTACTGATATTCATATTGAATATGGTCGTCGGATATATCAGTTCCGTCCAGATACATTCCAGGAAAAATATATAGGTTAGCATCAATGGCAATTGCACCCAATTCTGCACCCTTAACTGCTTCAGAAGTAAAAACTGCATCGATATCATCAATGAAAAGCCCTATATTCAATCGCTTTGTCAATGTGTTGCGCCTCCTTTGTAATCAATGAGTAGAGAAAGTGTCACTTGTGTAAATCTTATAATAAAACGGTATCATTCGCAATAAATTAAGGAAAAATTAAGAAAAATTTCAGAAATAAAGTAATATGCTTGATTCTAGAAAAAATATATAAAAAATACATTATGAATAGCAAAAAAGCTTGTAAAGATTATAAAAATAGAATAAAGTAAAAACAATGTTATGTCAATACTAAGAATGTAAGGGAGCTTCACTATGTTAATAAACAAAAGAACGAAAATGATTAAGACAGGGAAAATGGGATGGAAAAAAATGCTACTTACCGTTGGGGTGGCAGTAGTGATGTGTCCGTTAACTGTATTTGCTGCGGAGGCAACACAGGAGTATAGTCCGGCGATGTATGCTACCTTTTGGGCGTTGATACCATCGGTGGTAGCAATCACGTTAGCGTTAATTACAAAAGAGGTGTATAGCTCTTTGTTTGTGGGGATTTTAGTAGGTGGGATGTTCTATGCTGATTTTCGGTTTGAGGGAACAGTTCTGCATATTTATAAGGATGGTTTTATCAGTGTCCTAACAGATAGCTATAATATGGGAATTATTATATTCCTTGTATTGTTGGGAACCTTAGTTGCCTTGATGAATAAGGCTGGCGGCTCGGCTGCATTTGGACATTGGGCAGGAGAGCATATTAAGACGAAGACAGGAGCACAGTTAGCTGCCATTGCCCTTGGTATGATGATTTTTATTGATGATTATTTCAACTGCTTGACAGTAGGTAGTGTGATGAAGCCGGTTACGGATAAGCATCAGGTTTCCAGGGCGAAGTTTGCGTATTTGATTGATGCCACAGCAGCACCGGTATGTATTATTGCACCAATTTCTTCCTGGGCAGCAGCAGTAAGTGGCTTTGTTGAGGGGGAGGATGGATTTTCTCTGTTTGTTCGGGCAATTCCGTTTAATTACTATGCTTTGCTTACGCTTGTGATGATGATTGGAATGGTGCTGTTAAAGGTTGAATTTGGTCCGATGGCAAAGCACGAGAAAAATGCATTAAAGGGTGATTTGTTTACAACAGAATCAAGACCGTATGCAAGTGAGGCAGAGGAGAAGGGAAGCTCTAAGGGAACGGTGCTTGACCTGATTCTTCCAATTGTGTGTCTTATAATATGTTGTGTTATTGGAATGCTTTATACAGGTGGTTTTTTTGGTGGAACAGATTTTGTGACAGCATTTTCGGGTTGTGATGCCTCAGTGGGGCTTGCGATAGGCAGCTTTTTTGGATTGATGATTACGATTTTGTTATATGTAATTCGACGGGTGATTACCTTTAAGGAGAGCATGGAGTGTATTGCAGAGGGATTCAAAGCAATGGTACCAGCCATAATGATTTTGACCTTTGCATGGACATTAAAGAGTATGACAGATAGTCTTGGTGCAGCAGCTTATGTTGCTGGATTGATGGAAAATGTGGCGGGAGGTCTGGTGAGCTTTTTGCCAGCGATTATCTTTTTGGTGGGCTGTTTGTTGGCATTTGCTACGGGTACTTCTTGGGGAACATTTGGTATCTTAATTCCGATTGTTGTGGCGGTATTCCAGGAGAGCAATCCAGAGCTTATGATTATCTCCATTTCCGCTTGTATGGCAGGTGCGGTATGTGGAGATCATTGTTCGCCGATTTCCGATACGACAATTATGGCTTCTGCGGGAGCCCAATGTGACCATGTAAGTCATGTGTCTACACAATTGCCTTATGCAATATTAGTGGCAATGATTTCCTTTAGCTGTTATGTGATTGCAGGTTTCATGCAAAAAGTGGTAGGTGGATATGCGCTGACAGCAGGCATTTCCCTGATGATAGCAGTGGCAATTACCCTTATTGTTTTGGCAATCATGAAAAATGTATTGAAAATGACCGTAACAGGAGAGTAATATACATTGCAATTTGTTAGGAAAATGTTTATAATAGACTTTGTTTGGTAATAATGTTACTAAACCCTACAGAAAGATTAGGAGGAGCTTATTATGGCAAAGACAGTAGATAAAGATATGTTGATTGGCGAAATTATCGCTTTAGATCCAGGTAACGCTGCAATTCTTATGGCAAATGGAATGCACTGCCCAGGTTGTCCATCTGCGCAAGGTGAGACATTAGAGGAGGCTGCTCAGGTTCATGCTATGGATGTGAATGTGTTAATTGATTCCATTAATGAGTATTTGGCAAAGAAGGAAGCGTAAAAGGAATGAAAAGGGAGTGAAGGGACCAGCGTTCTTTTGCTCCCTTCTGCTATATAGAAATGGGGTGTTGCACTATGAGACAGTTGAATATTGCATTACTTATCAGTGAGTTTGAGGATCCTCATACCAATACACTTTGTCAGGGTGTAGCACAGGCTGTTCGGGAAAGAGGATACCAGTTATACATATTTCCTGGAAAGTTTTTAGATGAACGATTCTCACCACTACGTTATACGGATTATGAATATCACAACAATTGCTTGTTTCAGTTCGTTTCGGAGAAGCATATAGATATTGCCATTGTCAATATGGGTAATATTGCTCCTAATTTTGAAAAAGAAGAAAAACTGAAGTTCCTAGAGAAATTAACGATTCCTGTTATATTGATTTCGGATGAGATAGAAGGATATTCTAGTGTTAATTTTGACAATAGTACAGGTATGCTGTTTGGTATTGAACATTTAATGCGTGAGCATAACAAGAAATTTTTTGGATATGTAAGTGGTCCAAGACACAATTTGGATGCGATGGAGCGTTTGAGTGTATTTGAGCAGGCTATGATAGAAAATCGATTTGTCTCAGAACAATACCGCATTGTAGAGGGTGACTTTAGTTACAGTTGCACGAATGTGATAGAGGAACTGTTGGATTCCTTTCCGCAGATGGAGGTATTGGTTTGCGGTAATGATATGATGTGTTTTGGCGCATATCAGGTATTAGAAAAACGGGGATTAGTACCGGGAAAAGATATTGCTGTAATGGGCTTTGATGATGTTCCTTATGCAGCGCAGGTTGTACCGGGACTTACTACAGTAAAGGCTGACCCGTCGTTGATTGGTTATGAGGCTGTTAAGATATGTGAAAAGGTGTTGGAGGGTGAAACCTTCAACTTAATGGTAGATACTTCCTTTGTGATAAGAGAGTCCTGTGGATGTGCCAAGAGAAGAATGGAGGAAACTAGAACTTCTCTGGAAATGCAGGCAAATATTGAGGCGCTGAATCACTGTCTGGTAGACATTTCTCGTAATGTGTTAAACCAAGAAGAAGAGAATAGTGAGATTTATAGAAATATATTGAAGAGTCTAGGGCGATTGAATGTAAAGAGTGTGTATCTGTATACCTTTGAACAGGATATGACTTATAAAAAGGGAGAGGACTGGAAAGTGCCAGAGGCGGTCAAGCTAAAAGCATATTACAAAAATGGTTTCGGTCGTATGCCAGAAATTGCTTATCAACCGATGCCTGTATACTATTATCCGGTGATAGATGAGGATGTTGTAGAGGTTTCGGCTTCACAGCAAAGGATTGCATTTGAGGACATTTTTTCTAATCCTTATACTGAAAACAACACATCGGGAATCAAAGTTGTTTCAATGCTATATGCAGGCGAAGAGCAGTATGGTTTTGTTCTCTGGGAAGTAGAGGAGGATTATTTTGGCTATCTTGGAAAGCTGTCTTATCAGATATCCAATACCATTAAGACGAACCGATTGTTACAAAAGAAGAATCAAATGGCTCGTCATTTGGAGGATGCATTTCGACAAGTAAATGAGAAAAATGCAATTTTGGAGGAGATTTCTAAGATTGACGAACTGACGCAAGTGTATAACCGTAGAGGTTTCTTGGATCATATGAAGCGTAACGTAATTGCTGCCGAGAACCAGGGTAAGAAGATTGTGGCAATTTATGCGGATATGGATAATTTGAAGCTAGTAAATGATCAGTTTGGACATGATGATGGGGATTATGCTTTGTATCATATTGGGCAAATTCTTCGGGATGCCATTCACGCTGTGAACGGAAAGGGTGTGGTAGGCAGAATAGGCGGAGATGAATTTTGTGCCTATGTCATTACAGAGGATGAGAACAGTGAGGAGCAGATACGGTGTCGTGTGGATGAGCTGACAGAGGATTTGAACAGCAGTAACGATAAGCCGTATCGTATTAGTATGAGTGTTGGTATGCAGCATTTTGTCTGTTCGGCGGATGCAGATGTTTCTTATGAATTAGAGAAAGCGGACGAACAGCTTTATCAGTATAAAGCAAATCGCAAAAAAGATATATTGAAGTAAAAAGAACCCCTTCGCCAGTTTGGTATTTGTGATATGTGTCTGGAATTTCAGGTACATATCATTGGTGCTAAACAGACGAAGGGGTTAACTGTTTCCTTATTGAAGGTGAATGTATTACACTGCGAAGAGTAGAGCTCCTAGATGCTTGACAAAGTCTGAATAGCATCATTTTTAATAATTAACTGAAAATGCTCTGCAAAATAATATGGCATAGCGTAATTTGCTTTCACCTTAGTGCCGTATTCACTTAACAGATTGCAAACTCGTTGATAATTCTCCATATCCTGAGAGTGATTGTTGACAATTAGGTAATATCGGTTGTCAGAAGGACTCTTATATAAAGAATTATCGTCTTTATAGATAGGAGCAATCATTGCAGCAGCCTTGCTAATATCATTGATATTCTGGAATGAGAATATACGGTAGGTTGCTACGGGTTCTTTCCTTTTCTTATTGACTTTGGTCTTTTCGTCTTTCTTTTTGGCAGCATTTTCACGAAGCGCAGCCGAAAGAGGAATAAAACTTGGAGTCTTTCCAGACTCTGTCTGTTTCTTCACTTGCTCAATATTTTCTACAATATCCGAAATGGTGTCCAACAAGGAAGCTGCATTATTGAATAGCTCTAAGCTATCCTCGTCTGCTTCCTCGGATTCTTCGTGGTCATCTGTGTTGCTGTCTATTTCGATATTGGTATACTTCGATAATCGTGAAAAGCGGGTATCTAATTCTTCTGGGTCATCCACCTTGGTGATAATCAGAATGAGACAGTCAGGATTCACAGGAATTGCTTCAATCATAAGAGGAATATCGTCTACCTCAAAGCCTAGCTCGTCGGCAGCCTGTTCCATCATATCACGGAAAAGCTCCTTTGCTTTGTCAGTTCCATAAGCTAATTCATTTAGCAAAAGATCGCGGTCTGCTAAATCCTCCTTATTCAATGTACAGCGAATCTGATTCTCGCTTAGTCGTTCTAACTTCATAGAATCATCTCCTTTATATAAAACAAAATCTCGTATCAAATCTAAAAATGTGAGATAAACAATAGCATATTTTTACATAAAATGCAATGCAAACAGTACTTTGTTATTAGTATATCGTTTTCCATTGAAAAAATGATTAGTTATTAATGGCTATTTGTATGATATTAGTTTATCACAAATGGTTTTAAATTGCCAATATATGAACAAATGTTAACAAATATTACACAAAATTATGGATTTGTGAACGGGAAATAAGAAAAATCATAAAATGATAAGAATAGTTAATAGGCAGTTCATTGCATTTAAGAATTAGTTTTTGTATAGTTGATGTAGAGCATCAAAGTTGCTTAAGCAAAAATTCGAATGACTTTGTGGCTCATTTCTAATATGTAAGTCAACTCTTGTGGTCTTTATGTTAGAAGTGTTTGCTGTTATATACCACTTATAGACAGTTAGAGTATTATAGAATAAAGGAGGGGTGTGAAGCACAGAATGGTTTAACTATGTATCTTTTTTTATGACAATGATTATTTTATGTAATATTTTATATCGACGTGGGGTGTCGATTTGATTCCTATATTGAAAAAAGCAGATGTGCTTTTTAAAGAACATGATATACCAATATATGGGAAATTGATTTTAGGAGCTACGAATATGCGCGTAGCTCCTTTTTGTGTTAACAATGAGCCAAGTGGATTCATGCTTGCATGAAAATCCATTTGACGAATGTACATCACTGAGCATGCTTTGCGTGCGATGTGTGGTGTTAACTAAATCCAGGAGTCAACCTATTTGATTTGGTTGTCATAGGAACATATACCGATGCTGATGGCATATGCCAATTGTTTTTGATAATTAGGGTCTGTTAGCTTTGCGGTTTCTTCCGGATTAGAGAGAAAACCACATTCTACAATCACGGCGGGGACAGAGGAATGTTTAAGCAGATAATAACTATCGGAGGATTTGATTGACCGGGTGTTCGTATTGTCTAGCTTGAGAAGGGAGCTTTGTATATTTTCTGCTAACGACATACTCTCTTCGCTGGAAAAATAATAAAAAGTCTGGGCACCGTGTTGTATGGAGTCAGGGTAGCTGTTTTGATGAATACTTACAATGTAAGTCGCATTTTTGTCCTTAAAAAACTGGATGCGGTTTTTCATATCGGAGGTTTTTTTATTGGATGCCCCTTCATCGTATAAGCCACAATCACTTTCTCTGGTCAGGTATACAGTAAAGTCTTGAGCAATCAGATAATCCTTGAGATATTTTGCTATTTCCAGATTTACATCTTTTTCTTGTATACCTTCTGTACTAATCTTGCCGGGGTCGCTTCCGCCATGTCCTACATCAATTACAATTACCTTTTCTTTTTTTTGCGCTAAAAATACAGGAAAACCATAGTGGTGAAAAAATGATGAAACGGCGAGAAGACATAAAATACCACAGAATATATATAAATATTTCTTCTTCATAGTTCACCGATAAATCGTTATTTATACAAAATATGTATGGGGAGAAAGGGATATGCCCCAATAATGAAAAAACAATTGAAAAATGGTAACAGAAGTGTACAAACGCATACTCATTTTCAAGTATTAAGCCTTGCGGGTAATAGAAAAGTAAGATATACTTATAGAAGTTGCTTATTTATAATTTATATGAAGGATAGGTGGAGTGTATGAAGTGGATTAAGAGGTTGATGCTGTTGGCGGGAATTGGTATTTTTTCTATTGGAGCAATACCAAGTATGTCTTACGCAAAGCAGGTTGATAGCATAGATGGTCATCCGATTTTTGACAACCGTTTTGAGGGGATTGAAATCAGAGATGGAAGTGGAGAAGAGAAGGTTACCAGAATAGGTAATGTGCTTGCTACAACATATGACCCAAGAGAAAGTGGGGCAGTCAGTGCGGTGGAAGATCAGGGACAGACCAATACCTGTTGGGCATTTTCTACCATAGCAGCAATGGAATCTAATTTGATTAAAAAAGGTTATGAGACAAGTGCGGTGAATCTTTCGGAGAATCATTTGGCATATTTCTATTTCAATAGACAAAAGGATCCATTAGGACTTACAGCGGGAGATGCGAATTATTATCTTCCGGGTATTGCTGGACAAAGATGGTATCAATATGGTGGAACACTGTTTGGTACAGCTTACTCTGTGGCTACCTGGTCTGGTGTGGTAAGGGAGACAATTTCAGAGGATGATGCGTTGGGATACTATCTTCCTTATGATCAGGCAGTGAATACAGCATATAATCGGGATTATGTAGTTAAGAATGTATATTTTTATAATTATGATGTGAGTACCATCAAACAGGCAATTGTGGAGCATGGTGCAGTGGCATCTTCCATTTATGTGGGCGACGCTGCATATTCTGATCCTAGTAAAAAAGCATATTATTATCCGTATGAAGAGGCAAATCATGGTGTTGTCATTGTAGGTTGGGCAGATGATTTTCCGAAGGAGAATTTTAGAGAGGGAATGCAACCGAAAAAGGATGGAGCTTGGATTGTAAAGAATAGCTGGGGAGTAGGTGAAGGTGAAAATGGTTATATCTATGTATCTTACGAGGATGCCAGCATGAAAGAGCTTGTAGCATATGATATGGCAAGTGCGGCAGAGCTTAACCAGAACAACTATCAGTACGATGGAACAGGTAATCCGGCATATTCCCGTCGTTTTCCAAGTGGCTCTTCTGTTGCAAATGTATTTCAGGCAAAGGCAGCAGGCGGTTGCAATGAGATTTTAGAGGCGGTTAGTATTAATACCAATACTACAAATGTATATTATAGTCTTCAGGTTTACACAGGAGTAACTAGTTCGAAAAACCCTACAAAGGGAAAGGCAATGTTTTCTACCGTGCAAAGAGGTGTGTTGAGTAATGCAGGTTATAATCGCATTGAACTTCAGCAACCAGTTACGTTACAGGCAGGTGAAAAATATTCTGTTGTATTGACTTTGACTGCTGCAGATGGTGGAAGCGTAGATGTTGGAATTGAGAGAGAGTATAGACAAGCATTTGGTGATGGTGTAATTTTGTTCCAGACAGATGTGGATAAGAAGGTAGGCTTTGCAAAGACAGCAAGTTCAGGGTGGTATGATATGGGATCCTCTTCTGGAGGAGATGCAGTATGCAATCTTCGTATTAAGGCATTTACTCGCAATACCGCGGAGAAAACTACATACAAGTTGAGCAGTAAGAGTACAGGAATTTCAAAGGGAAGTTCACAGAAGCTATCGTTGGTAATAACACCAGCTACAATTAAGAGAAAAGTTACATGGACTTCTTCTAACAACAAAGTAGCTACTGTTTCTTCTAGTGGTAAGGTAACGGCAAAAGCTTATGGAACAACGACAATTAAAGCAAAGTTTGTTTCGGGAAAGAAAACAAAGACATTAAGCTGTAAGGTAACCGTTGGACCATCCAAGGTAAAAGGTTTAAAGGTTAAGGGTGCAAAGAAAAAGATTACTGTAAGCTGGAAGAAGAGTAGTGGAGCAGCAGGATATGAAATTTCATATTCCACAAGCCCGGATGGAAAATATAAAAAGCTCGGAACAGTGAAATCTGGTAGTACAACTAAGTTTACCAAGAAGAAAATGAAGCCGGGAACCTATTATGTGAAGGTAAGACCATATATGACACAGAGTGGTAATGTGCTATATGGAAGCTATACCGCTGCAAAGCAGGTCGTTGTAAAGTAAATAAAAGGAAAAGATTAAGCATTCATTTGTATAATGGATGCTTAAATCTTGAAAAGGAAACAATGAACAATAGAAACAAAACCTATGAAATTGTATATCGGGCAGAGAAACAGGGCGAGACAGATACTACGGTTATTAAGGTAAAAGATATTCAAGAAACGGATACAGAGCAATTACACGTTCGCTTACGCAAGTCTTGTGATTGTTTACGAGACGGTGGATTGGTAGCCTTTCCAACCGAGACGGTTTATGGCTTGGGTGCGGATGCGTTGAATGAGACGGCGGCAAAGCGTATCTATGAGGCGAAGGGCAGACCTTCCGATAATCCCCTGATTGTACACATTGCAAGCGTGGAGGATATGGAAAAGCTTGCCTATGTAAATGATAAGGCAAGAGTTTTGGCGGAAGCATTTTGGCCGGGACCTTTGACGATTATTTTGCCGAAAAAGGATATTGTTCCCGCAGGAACAACGGGTGGATTGGACACAGTGGCAATCCGTATGCCTTCCCATCCGGCGGCGTTAGAGCTGATTCAACAATCGGGTGTGTACGTGGCAGCACCGAGTGCCAATACCTCTGGCAGACCTTCCCCTACGAAGGCTTCCCATGTAGTGGAGGATATGAAGGGAAAGATAGAATTTATCGTAGATGGCGGAGCGGTTGGAATCGGCATAGAGTCTACAATTGTGGATGTCAGCGGAGATGTGCCCATGATTTTAAGACCAGGTTTTATCAGTAAGCAGATGTTAGAGCAGATTATCGGTGAAGTGCAGATGGATCCGACCTTGGAGAAGCCGATGGACGGATTAAGACCGAAAGCACCAGGTATGAAATATACCCATTATGCGCCAAAGGGAGAACTGACTCTGGTGGAAAGAGAACGTGCTGAAACGACAAGGGTAAATGTGCAGGTTGATAAGCAGGTGATTGCTACAATTCAAAAGCTTGCGAAGGAAAAGCAGAAGGAAGGTTATAAGGTGGGAATTATGGCGCCGAAGGAGACGCTTTCCTATTATGACGGATATGCAGATACATTAATCTGTGTAGGGGATCGAGCTGGTCAGCAAACCGTGGCTGCGGGATTATATGCGGCACTTCGTGAGTTTGATACAGTAGGTGTGGACTACATTTATGCAGAGAGCTTTCGCGGTGAGGAATTATCCGATGCGATTATGAACCGATTGTTAAAGGCAGCGGGACATCGAGTGGTTTTTGTATGATTTGTAATATAAGAGAAATAATATGATTAAGGAAAAGGAGTATATTATGATAGCATTAGGATGTGACCATGGCGGATATGGTATGATGCAGGAAGTAAAGAAGCATTTAGAGGCAAGAGGATTGGAATATAAGGACTTTGGCTGTTATTCAGAAGAGGCGGTGGATTATCCGGTCTATGCAAAAAAGGCAGCAGAGGCAGTGGCAAGCGGGGAATGCCAGCAGGGAATTTTAATTTGTGGAACAGGAATTGGTATCTCTATTACTGCCAATAAGATAAAGGGAATCCGTGCAGCGCTTTGTCATGATTGTTTTAGTGCGGCAGCAACAAAGCAGCACAACAATGCAAATATGTTAGCTATGGGTGCCAGAGTAATTGGAGTAGGTTTGGCACTTCAGATTGTGGATACCTTTTTGGACACGCCATTTTCAAATGATGAGCGTCACATAAGAAGAATTGAAATGATAGAGGATTAGAAACGTAGGGTTGTTATGAAAGTGACAGCCCTATTGGTTTTAAAGGAGTTGTGAATATATGAAAATGTTAGCATTAGTCAGTCAGCTTGCTCTTTCTATGCTGAGTGCAATTTTGATGTGTGGTGTGATTGGATATTTTATAGACGCACATTTTGGTACAAACTGGTTCGTGGTTTTCCTTATATTGGGCGTTGCCGGTGGGTATAAGGCTTGTTACAATATCATTTGTAAATTCCTTGGAAAAAAGAGCTTGTTTGGTGAAAAGAAGGATGAATAGACAGTAATATGAAGAATTAAAAATTTGTAACTATTCAACTATTTTCATAGACTTTTTTAGGAAAATTTAGTATAATAAAATGTGCTGTATTTTCCTATTTATAAGTGAGACTATACAATGACAGAGGTGTGGACCTATGAATCAAGTAAAAGAGATTATGACTGGTTTTTATATTGGAATTGGTGCTTATGCAGTTTTCATAGAAATAATCGGAATTTTCTTTTCAGAGAATATTTTGTCTTACACATTGGGATTACTATTTGGAGTGGTCGCTTCAGTTTTTTTGTTTCATCATATGGCGAAAACCTTGGACTATGCCTTGGATTTGCAGGAGGGTGATGCATCAAAGTATGTAAAGCGACAAAGCTTTTTGAGGCTGGCTGTAATGTTAGCAGTGCTCACGATTGGTATGATTACAAAGCAGTTAATGTTTATCACAGTTTTGCTGGGATTGCTTGGTTTGAAGATTGGTGCTTTGGTGACACCATTTATATTGAAACGTCTTTATCCGGATAGCTATATTACGAAAGAGGACGACTTAGTGGAGGAGAATATAGTAGAGGAATAGTACAGGAAGAGATAAATGCTTTTGATAATATGAGGAAAGTATTTAAAAACTGGTGAAGAATGAGCTTTATTTGTCAATGGGAAATCAAGGAGTTGGTTTCTGTGAAAGGATATGGATAGATGGACTCCAACTATTTGATTTCCTATTGATGAATTTAGATATAAAACTACAGAAAGGAAGGTGAAGGAATGGGTTATGGAATGATGCCGATGCTTTTATCCGCAGGTGGAGATGTCGACTTTTCGATTCATCATCTGATTGGGTATGAGTTCATGGGAACGACCGTATACCTCACAACATCACATGTGTGTATGCTGATTATTTTTGCAACCATTATGATTTTTGCTTTGGTTGTACGAAGAAAAATTGCAAATGCACAGGAAGTGCCGTCTGGACTTCAGAATGTGGTGGAATTTGTGGTGGAAGTTCTAGAAAGCTTTGTGAACTCTTCTATGGGTAAGCATGGCAAGAAGTACATGTATTATGTAGGAACGTTGTTTATATTTGTACTTTTTTCTAACATTTCAGGTTTGTTTGGGTTACGACCACCAACAGCCGATTTTGGAACCACTTTTTGCCTAGCGATGATTACATGGTTTATGATTCAGTATAACAATGTAAAGTATAATAAGTTAGGTGTCATAACAGGGTTGTTCCAGCCGCTGCCGTTTTTGTTTCCGATTAACTTAATCGGCGAATTCGCAACACCGATTTCTATGTCATTACGTTTGTTTGGTAATATTATGGCAGGAACGGTTATGTTGTCGTTGTATTACGGTTTGTTGCCACTTGCAGCAAAGATTGGTATACCAGCATTTTTACATGCGTACCTTGATTTGTTCTCCGGAGCAATTCAGGCATATGTATTTGCAATGCTTACGATGACATTTATTACAGATAAGATTGGCGACAATTAGTCGTTCGTTGTTATCGAAGGAAAGTAATAGAAAGGGAATTGACTTTCTTTACCAATAGAAACAAGTTTTCTAAAATCATATTAATATATTTTATGGAGGTTTTTTATTATGGAACAGATTACGAACGAAGGTTTAATTTTAGCATGTTCATCAATTGGTGCAGGTTTAGCGATGATCGCAGGTATCGGACCTGGTATTGGTCAGGGTAATGCGGCTGGTCAGGGTGCTGCAGCAGTAGGACGTAACCCAGGTGCAAAGGGTGACATCATGTCTACCATGTTACTTGGACAG
>CAYTOQ010000066.1:0-7070 GCA_964439445.1 uncultured Clostridium sp.
AAATTGAGATTGCGGAAAAAGAGGCTGATAAGTGGCGCAAGGTATCCGATATTGCCAAGAAGGAAACGGAATATGCACAATTTGAACTGGCAGAGGCAGAAAGGCTGAAGAAAGAACTGCTGGGAGTTGTGGATGGTGATTCTTATCTAAAGGAGCAGGTGATAGAATTGCGCTATCAGAATCATATGTTGAAAGAGGAAAATAAGACGCTTAAGGATAAGCTGGAAAAGGCTTATGAGTTTATGAAACAGTTCGTGATTGATGGGATGAATCTGCTGGAGAAGTTTATGGACTGGATTGGCGAGAAGGTCAGAGATGTGGGGAGAGGAAGGTGAAAAAATAAAAATGTACTAGACAAATTATCAAAAGCGAAATATAATAAAATGTGCAATACAGTTCACAAAATGGAGGAAAACGCTATGGTAAGTAAAGTGAGAGAGATAAGAAAAGAAAAGCAAATGACACAAGATTACCTAGCAAGTGTATCGGGAATCAGTCGGAAGTATTTGTCTATGATAGAGGCGAATAAAGCAACCCCCTCTGTGGACATAGCTGTACGAATTGCAGAAGGATTATCTGTTAATGTCGATAAATTATTTTTGAAGATTGACAGCGAAAAGGTCAATATTTATCCTAACCCTATAAAATTTGCTGATTTATTTTGTGGTATTGGTGGTTTTAGATATGCATCTTCACAAGCGTTTAAGTCTTTGGGAATAAATGGTGAATGTGTATTTAGTAGTGATATTGACAAATATGCTCAAGAAAGTTACGAGGCTAATTTTGGTGAGAGACCTGTTGGTGATATTACTAAAGTTGATGAAAAGAAGATACCAGATATAGATTTATTATTTGCGGGCTTTCCATGCCAAGCTTTTTCAATATGCGGATTGCAAAAAGGATTTGAAGATGCAACAAGAGGAACATTATTTTTTGATATTGCTAGGATAATCAAAGAGAAAAAACCTAAGGCGTTTGTATTGGAAAATGTAAAAAATTTGGCAAGTCATGATGGTGGAAAAACACTTGCGACTATATTATCTGTATTGCGTGATGAATTGGGATACTATGTAGATTATCACTTACTTAATGCCTTAGATTTCGGATTGCCTCAGAAAAGAGAACGAATTATAATAGTTGGGGCATTAGAACCATTTGAAATGGATTGGAATTTTTCAATAGATAAAAAGAAATCTTTAGAAGATATATTGGAAAAGACTGTTGATAAAAAACATTATGCTTCTAAAGAAATTGTAGCAAAAAGAAAAGCAAAGCATACTGCAAAAATAAAACCAGCAATTTGGCATGAAAATAAATCAGGAAATGTATCTTCTTATCCGTACAGTTGCGCATTAAGAGCGGGTGCAAGTTATAATTATTTATTAGTGGATGGGGAAAGGAGATTGACTCCAAGAGAAATGCTACGTTTGCAAGGTTTTCCTGATGAATTTAGGATGGTAGTATCAGATACGCAAACAAGAAAGCAAGCAGGAAATGCCATTCCAGTTGATATGGTGGCTGAAGTTATAGAACGCTTTTTGCCATTGATATTTTAGCTGAAAAAATCATAGATGTATGATATAATACCTTCATATGAATGATATGGAGGTATTTTTATGTCTGGACCAAGATTGAGAACTGTAAACAAGGCAGTAGCTCCGTTTGATTGCAATAAATTTCCAAGCAAGTTTGTTGATACACTTGCACGGGAAATTGTTTATATGATGGCAACAAAGCATCATATGTCTTTAGAAGGAAATGAATGGGAGCAGATTTTTGCAAACTGTGTAGGAGCGGAATGGAAACCTTCAAATGTAGGTTTGGATGATGTTGTTTTAGATAATTGTTGTTGGGGTGCTAAAACTGTTTTTGGAACAAATAATATTGCAAATCAGCAAACTGTTAGACTGATTGCAGGAAGAAATTCACCGGCATATAGTTATGGCGTAGACAAAATAACAAGCGAAGATCCCAATGAGATTGGGAAAATGGTATTGGAAATATGGAATGAACGAGTATCAGCAGTTCGACAAGTTTTTAAGTTTGTTCGTACTGTAGTGCTTGTGAAAGCAAAAGATTTTAGCGAATATTTGGTATTTGAGTTTGATACCATACGATACGATCCTGAATTATATGTTTTTGAGTGGAATAAAAACAATAATCTTGAAGGATATGATAAGACAACAAGAACGCACAAATTTACATGGCAACCGAGTGGTAGCCAGTTTACGATTATTGAAGAGATACCTAAGGATAGATGGCATATCAAGATTAAGAAACCAGATTTGGTTGATAAGGAAACTATTTTACAAGCGGTACATTTTGATAGTTCATGGTATGATGTTGTCAAGAATGAAGCATGATTGTTGCATATAGTGCGACGGATGAAGGAGGTGTTTTATGAGGCAGGCGAATAATACTATTAAGGGTTATTTGTATCAATTTAACAAGTCAATACTTGAAATTTTGAATGCCGATGAAAATGCTTCTATAACACTAGAAGGTGTAATTGAAGATATAGATATTCAATTATCCGGCAGTATAACAACAATACAATGTAAATATCATGAGGATAAAAGGTATCAGATTTCAAGTGTTGCAGCCCCCATCTTAGAAATGCTATGCCATTATCATGAGTGTTCGATTATTGGTAAAAGTATTTCCTATGTGTTATACGCGTATTTTGCTGAAAATGCTGAAAGTGTAAGTAGGGAAGATTTTATTGCTTATGTTAAAGGAACAACAAATAAGGATATACAAATAAGCTATTTTCATCGAATATATGAAATCCCAGATGAAGATATATTAAATATAGCCAACAAACCCAAAAAGAGTAAAGCAGATAAGGAAAAGTTGTATTCTTATTATGATGAAAACCGAGGAACGTTGAGATTATGTGTTAATTTGGAGAAATTTTGGGAGTGTTTTACATATTGTCAAGCGGAGCAGTTCGACTTGTTGAGACAAAAAATTTTGGATAAATTGGCTGAGTATGTTTCAGTTGAAGAAGCTGAGAATTTGTATTATCCAAATGCATTTTCTATTGTTGCTAATCTTTCTGCTAAACAAAACAAAATAGAAAGGACTATTAGTAAAAAAGACTTTTTAAACATTATTTTTGAAAAGAAAACGGTTTTAATTACAAAATGGATGTTGGCAGCAATGGATACAAAGAAGGTGTTAAAGAATAAAAAAGAACACTTGTTAAGTTCATTTGCTGTTAATACTGAGATAAGAGCATTTATTTTTTCTGGTGAATTTATTGCAAGGAATAGTAATGAAATAGTACCATTTATACAATCGTATATATCCAAGTATTTTAGAAAACCGAGACTTCATAAGCCACCAATTTTTATATTTGATAATGAATATGAAGATATAATGCAAAGTGTAATCTTGGGATTATATAAGTATCAAAAAACTGTAAATACTGGAATGGTTGGGAATACATTCGTTTCAGAAAGTTTTATTAATAACTCTGATTGTTCACCTAATTTTGTTTGTAAGATTACATTGCTCAAAAATGTAGATGTAGATTTGTTAGAAAAATGCATGGTTAATAACTTGTATGTGATTGGTAATATGCCACATACATTAGAAAGTCAAAATTATAATGTTGAAAACATTGATGTAGAAGGTATGAATATTTTAAAATATTTAGTTGATATCGATAAAGTTCTGGAGGTGTAGTTAAAATGATAGAAATTGGAAAAGTAATAAATAGTACACCTGGTACAATACAAGTTTTGCTTAATGGAATTGAGGCATTTGAAAATAATAAAGCCAAGATAAGGGTTTCGCGATATGTAGTGATAGAGGATGGAAATAGCTTGTTTATCCTTGCATCAATACAAAATGTAAATGCAGTGCAGTCTTCTACAGCAGATACTATTAATTATACGATATCGTGTGCACCGATAGGATGTTACAAGGAAACAGAAGATGGCATATCCTTTAGACAAGGTGGAGTTAATCTCCCTTCACCAACGGAGCCGGTATATTTGCCAGAAGATGATACCATTAACGCTATTTTTAGTAGCAATGATAATTTCTCGTTTCAAGTAGGAAAATTATCTAATAATGAAGCTGTTAAGTATTTTGTTGATGGTAACAAATTTTTTGGAAAACACATTGCAGTAGTGGGTTCTACAGGTTCGGGAAAGTCGTGTGCTGTAGCTCGATTATTGCAAAATATAATGAAAATCCAGAATGGACACAATGGGAATGTTGATAGTTTGAAAAATTCTCATGTTATTATATTTGATATTCATTCTGAATATCAAACAGCGTTTTCCTTAGAAGAGCAAGAGAAATTTGTTTTAAATTGTTTAGATGTAGAAAAACTCTGTTTGCCATATTGGTTAATGAATTCTCAAGAATTGGAAGCACTTTTTATTGAAAGTAATGAAATGAATTCACACAATCAAATTTCACAATTTAAAAAAGCTGTTATCTTGAGTAAAGAGAAGCATAATCCAGAGATGAGCCATATTAATTATGATACACCAGTCTATTTTGATATTAATGAAGTGTATCGTTACATAAAAAACAAGAATAATGAAGTAATAAATAAAAATGATACGTTGCCGCATTTGCCAAAAAGAAGTGATGGAACAGTCATAAACGATGCAGATATTGTTTATCTAGAGGAAAATGTTGTTTTTTCAGCTACAAGTACAGCAAAAGATGCCAAAGCATCAAATGGACCGTATAATGGTGAATTCGAACGTTTTGTAACGCGGCTTGAAACAAAGTTATCGGATAAGAGGCTTAAATTTATAACAGAATCATTAAAAGAAGACGGAGAGTTGTATAAGACTCAGGATTTTGATGTGATTTTGAAACAGTTTTTAGGTTATATCGAAAAAAGTAATGTAACAATTATTGATTTAAGCGCAATTCCGTTTGAAGTATTGAGTATTGTTATTAGTTTGTTATCTAGAATTATATTTGATTTTGCATTTCATTATTCGAAATTGAAGCATACACTTGGTGCTGTTAATGATATTCCATTTATGCTGGTGTGTGAAGAAGCACATAATTATATTCCTAAAACAGGCGGTGCAGAGTATAATGCCTCAAAACATTCGATAGAGCGTATAGCTAAAGAAGGAAGAAAGTATGGATTGAATTTGATGGTAGTAAGTCAACGTCCTTCAGAAGTATCAGAAACAATTTTTTCTCAGTGCAATAATTTTGTTGTATTGAAACTTACGAATGTAAATGACCAAAATTGTATTAAAAATCTGTTGCCGGACAATAATGCTTCTTTAGTAGATGTTTTGCCGACATTAGCAGCTGGAGAATGTTTGGTTGTAGGAGATTCAGTTCCGTTGCCAGCGGTGGTCAAAATGGAAATGCCAAATCCGGTTCCTAGCTCAAGTAACGTAAATGTTTATGATGAATGGAATAAAGAATGGGTAGATGTTATATTTGAAGATGTAATTAAGCGTTGGAGAAAGGAATAAAAGGTACATACTTGTGTCAAATATTAATGACAACAAAATGACAATACAATCCCCTAAAAATCCATGCAATAGGTGCAATCCGGACAAAATCCCCGGATTTCTACCACCAAAATCAACACATTACACCACAGAACAACTTTGCAAAGAAGAGTTTGAGTAGGAAATGGACTGCTCTCAGTGCTGAAAAGATATAAGTATGGAATTTGGAAAAATGTTAATATATTGCCATAGTCTGACAGGTGCATGTCGTAAAATAGGATTGGGAAGCATGGACAGATGATAGCTAATCACTAATAAATGGGTAAGGGGAGTGAATGGAATTAAAAATAGGTTGGAAAGTAAGGGGTTGAAAAGCCTGACAAATCAAGGAATGTAAGGGGTTTGATTTATATTTTGGGTTGAGTGGGGTGAATGAGAATGGTATAATTATTTTGTGTGTCCTCAAATGTATTATTACTTGGATAATTATCCTGAGTTGTTTCGATTTATTGAAAGAAAAGCTACTAATGTTGGTTCGTTACAAATAAATCATTTTGAAGATGTTGATAAAGAAGATATTTGTCGGCAGAAGTACAAGGAGGATTAGATATGGGCGATTTTGGAGATGCAGAGAGAAGAATAAAAGACATGATGTCTGTAGGGACAGAATTTGATTTTGGTGGAGAAAAACAAGAGGTTATAAAATCTGGTAAACCAACTTGTCAAAGGGGCGAACCTAAAACAGACATTTATATTTTAGCAAAGTCACAAAGTGATAAAGAAACAGAGATAAAGATTTCTTACAAGAAAGAGAATGCTGATTTTATTGAAAATAAGATGAGTCCGGAACGTGCAGAGCAATTGTTTGGTGAACACTGGAGTGATGTTATTCAAGAGTCTACAACTGCAATTAGAGAGCGTTTTTTAGAGAGAATGCTGATATACCGTAATAGAAGTGGTAGAACGGAAAAAGGCGCTATTACTTTGGGATGGAAATTTGAATTGCTGAATAAAAGTGGTGGTGGTCTGTCTGGAAAAATGCAACTTACTATGGATTAGATAATAGATGTCTATGCAGGTAATAATCTGTCTGAGGATAAGAGAAATGCGTGTGTGGATGGAGAAATCATTGAAAATAGTGGAGTCGCAAATTATATCTTGATGGATGAGAGTGTTAAGACGCCACAAGAAGTGATTGATAAAATGATACCAGTCGAAGAGTATGTGCGACAAAACCCAGACATTTATTTTGCGTGTAAAGCTTTGAATTATAGAACATTTGCAAAAAAATGGGATGGCAATAGACCATTATCAGTACAGGTTGATTGGAGTGCTCAGGATGGTCGTTTAGTGCCTGAGTTGGAGTTTTCAACACCATTAGTGGTTAGAGGAAATGAAGTGGCAGAGAGACTTATTTCATATATGCAAGAATTGAATATCGAAAATACAGATGATATTAATGATGATAATGCAGGAACAGATAGAATAATTTGAGGTGATGGATATGGCAGTTATATTAAAAGAACGTGGTCGCGGTAAATTTAAACCCGCACCAGATTATAAAGTGAATGAAGTGAAAGAACTTCTTAACGAGAAAATTGAAGAGGAACGACAGGCATTTGC
>CAYTOQ010000066.1:7170-8982 GCA_964439445.1 uncultured Clostridium sp.
AAGAGAAACTTTTTATATCTTCATTTTATCCGTTGTCTTATGCAGAGTAAACCGAAGATTTTTGTTGCGGAAAATGTAAAAGGAATGATGACTCTAGGTAAAGGAGAAGTATTTAAGCAGATTGTTCAGGATTTTGCAGCGGCTGGATACACAATATATCATAAGCTTTTAAATTCTGCGGAATATGGTGTGCCACAGATAAGAGAAAGGGTTATCTTAGTAGGTGTTAGAAATGACATTGATTTTCAATATGTTCATCCAGAACCAACGCATGGATATGGAGTGGAAGGATTGGAAGAAATAGTTACGTTAAAGGATGCGATAGGTGATTTGGAAGATAATCCGGGAGATTATTTTACAGGCTCATATTCGACGATTTTTATGTCGCGTAATCGTAAAAAGAAATGGAGCGAACCGAGTTTTACAATTCAAGCTTCAGGAAGACAAGCACCGATTCACCCTGCGGGGGCACCAATGGAACATGTTGGAAAGGATAGATATATCTTTAGTGATGGCGAAGAAAATAACAGAAGATTATCCGCTAAGGAAATTGCTAGAATTCAAACATTTCCAGATTGGTATGAGTTCAGTAGAGGTTCAAGTAACAGAAATGATAATGCTAAGCTAGATTTGGTGTATAAGCAGATAGGAAATGCTGTTCCAGTAAGATTGGCATTGGCTGTTGCAGAACCGATTGCGCAATGGGTGAAAGTGCAGTTAAAAGATAAAGAAGCCCTATCTGGTATTGATGTTGGACAACAGAAGAGGATGATGGCATAGAAAACAGATTACAAAAGGAGAAATTAATATGTATGAGATAGAGTACAACATTAGATGATAAGTATATTGAGAAGGAAAAGCGGAGGTTTATATGAAGAGAATGATAATTGCCATTGCAATTATAATACTGTTATTTTTAATTTTCTTATACCAGGGAAATGCACAGTCTCAACATAAGAGTACAACAAAGCAGAGTACAACCAGTGAGAGTGTTAAACACGAAACAGCGATAGAAGAAAGACGAATTCCTAAACAAACATTTCTTGATGAAACAGAAACAAAAATTGTTTCTACTAATAACTGTGAT
Source organism: uncultured Clostridium sp. (assembly GCA_964439445.1). Taxonomy (GTDB): domain Bacteria; phylum Bacillota; class Clostridia; order Lachnospirales; family Lachnospiraceae; genus CAG-590. The sequence goes on from CAYTOQ010000066.1 coordinate 8,258, forward strand.
GAATCCTTAAATTTGTCGGATGTATTAGATAATAAGGAAGAATTTTATATTAGTTCTAGAGAAAATGTAAAAGTAATATATATGTACGCTGATTTTGGCGATTATTATACGGAGTATATAATAAATGTGAATTGTAAAGATGGTAATCCTATAGAGTTGCCATTGCCGACAAGTCCGAGAGAGGTATATATCCTGTGTCCGGACTATTCAATAGTGCGTTCTACAACATTTGCACAGAACTCTAATGTAGAAGAAACAATGAAGTATAGTTTGGCGAAAAGTCAAGATGAACCAATTGTGGGTGGTGATTTGTTTTTTCGAGTGTTTAAAGTAAATGCTCCAATGAGCAACACTGACTATTCATTTAAAACATATAATGTGTGGGAAGAAGAAGAGGTGACTGCGGATACGGAATTGTTTGGACAATTTACAATAGAGTTTATAGAGGCTGTTAATCAATGATATGAATGAGGAATATTGACAAAAAGGATTGCTTGAGAGAGCAATCCTTTTGTCGTATAATAGATATAGTTTTATAATTTGAAATATAGCAAGTGTATAGTGTTAGTTACAGATATTTAAGCGTTTTCCAAAGTCGTATAGGAGGGGTTCTATGCAAATTCAATCGTTATGTATTCGCAATTTCAAATCGATTCGAGAGTTGGAGATTCAAGACATTGAGAACTCCCTCATTTTGGTGGGCAAAAATAATACTGGTAAAACAG
>CAYTOQ010000066.1:9082-14961 GCA_964439445.1 uncultured Clostridium sp.
CCACATATCATGGAAGTGTTACCGAAGCTTCATTTTATCGATACCACAAGAAATCTTGCGTCCTTTCAAGAGGACTTATTGATATTTCAGAAATCGAAGGAGTTAAGCTGTCTTCGCTCGAATAAATGTATGTTTGACGAGGCAAAGAACTGTAATCATTGTTTTAGCTGTATTGGCTTGATTAATAAGAAAAAGCCGGAAGACTTGCAATTGCACGAAACTGCAAAGCTATTAGAATATAAGATTTATCAGCTAAACATCAGTGAATTTACAAAGAAAATGAATGCTAATTACCGTAAAAATGGTGGTGTGGAGGATATTTACTATTCGCTGTCTTATGATATGGAAAAGATGTTTTCTATCGAGGTGGAAACCTATCATGAGGAGCTTAGACGTACCAATACAGTGGAACATCTTAGCAATGGTATGAAGAGTATCTACATGCTCTCTATGTTAGAGACCTACATTGAAGATGAAAATGTGATGCAAAGTATTATTGTTGTGGAGTATCCGGAGTTATTTCTGCATCCTTCGTTACAGAAAACTGCCAGCAAGATTCTCTATCGTTTATCCAAGAAGAATCAGGTGATATTTACTACGCACTCGCCTAATATGGTGTCGAATTTTACCCGCGGTCAAATTTGTCAGATGATATTGGATGAAGAGGGTTATTCCGTTGCAAGGCAGAATGCAGATATTGACGATATATTGGATGATTTGGGCTACAGTGCCAATGATTTTTTGAATGTAGATTTTGTGTTTATTGTGGAAGGAAGGCAGGATAAGACTAGATTTCCATTGCTGTTGGAAAAGTACTATTCGGATATGTACGACAAGGAAGGAAATCTGTCCCGTATCTCTATTATTACAACCAATAGCTGTACCAATATTAAGACGTATGCGAACTTAAAATACATGAATCAATTGTATCTCAAGGACCAGTTTTTGATGGTTCGTGACGGGGATGGTAAGGATAGAGAAGCGTTGGCGGAGCAGCTTTGCGAATACTATCGGGAACGCAACAAGCAGGATATTGATAAGCTGCCAGAAGTGCAGCGGCAAAATGTGTTGATATTGAAATACTATTCCTTTGAAAATTATTTCCTGAATCCGGAAGTGATGACAAGAATCGGCGTGGTAGAGAGTGAGGAGGCATTCTGGGAGACTTTGTTTGATAAATGGAAGCAATATCTCCATCGTATTAAGAGTGGTGTACATTTGACAGAGGTGATAGGGAAGGATATTGAGTCGATTGAAGAGTTAAAGGAAAATTACGAGACCTTCAAGATATATATGCGCGGTCATAATCTGTATGATATTTTCTATGGACCATTTAAGAAACAGGAGACAGAGCTGCTTCAAAAGTACTTAGAGCTTGCACCGAGAGATGACTTCAAGGATATCTTGGATGCGATTGATAGCTTTGTGTATTTTGAGGGAAGAAAGAAAGTGGTATGATAGGAAACGGACAACAAGTAACTTTAGGAGAATTATTAATATATGGCACAACATACATTTACAATCAAGGAACAATTAAAAACACAGAAAATGATATTTGATGGTGCATTTGGCACCTATTATGCACAGGCGTTTGACACAAAAGAATTACCCGAGCTTGCTAATACGAAATACCCAGAGAGGGTTCGTCGGATTCATAAGGAATACATAGAAGCGGGGGCACAGATTATTCGTACTAACACCTTTGCTTCTAATACGAACTCCCTCAATGCATCATGGGAAGAGGTAGAGGAAAATATCCGTCAGGGATACCGCTTGGCGAAGGAGAGTGTGGTAGGTGCTAAGCTTTACGTCGCCGCTGACATCGGACAGATTCCTTGTGATAACCAAACGGACAAAGAACAGGTTTCCAAGGAGTATGTGGATATCTGTCGTGTCTTTTTAGAAGAGGGGGCAAGCATTTTTGCTTTTGAGACATTCTCAGATATAGAGGACATACGCGAAGCGATTGATTATATTGGGAATAGAGCATTTATTATCGTACAGTTTTCACTGAATCAGTTTGGGTATAGTCATTCCGGTTTGAGTGCCAGAAGGCTTGTCGAGCGTGCGGAGAAAATGCAGTACATTGATGCGGTAGGCTTTAACTGTGGCGTAGGTCCGGGTCATATGCAGCAGATTATTCGAGGGATTCATTTTACAGGAGAGAAGCTCCTTACTGCATTGCCAAATGCGGGATATCCTCAGATTGTGAAGAATCGCATGATTTTTGATAATCGCAATGTGGATTATTTTGTATCCAAGGTTTGTGACATTGCAAAAGACGGTGCAGATATGGTTGGGGGATGTTGTGGTACAACACCGGAATACATCCGTAGGATGAAAGAAAAGCTTATCCTAGAGCAGACAGAAAAAAGAATTACATATCCAAACAAAGAACAGAAACCATCGAAAAAGATGGATGCATCTTTCTTTGCAGGTAAGGAAAATCGAAAATTAATCGCGGTTGAATTAGCACCGCCACTTGGCAGTGATGATGAAAAATTGATGGATGCCGCACACCTTTTGCGTAAGAGTGGGGTGGATGTGCTTACCTTTCCGGATTCCCCATCGGGACGAACGAGAGCCGATTCCATTTTGATGGCAGAAAAGGTGGCGAGAGAAACGGGTATGTGCGTGATGCCGCATATTTGTTGCCGTGACAAGAATGCCATCGCTATGCGTTCTCAGTTGTTGGGGGCACATATTAACCATATTCATAATTTTCTTGTGATTACAGGAGATCCGATTCCGTCTGTGGTGCGCAATAGTGTTAAGAGTGTGTTCAACTTTGATTCGGTTGGCCTGATGCAGATTATGAACGATATGAACGAGGAGCAGTTTGCGGACACCCCACTTTGCTACGGGGGTGCCATTAACCAGGGGCGCAGAAATCTAGAGGTTGAGATTGGACGAGTGAAGAAGAAAATGGAAGCGGGAGCAACCTTTTTCCTCACACAGCCTGTGTCCACAAAGGAAAGTGTAGAACGTGTCAGACGAATCAAGGAAGAAACCGGTGCTCGTATTCTTTGTGGTATTATGCCGTTTGTCAGTCTTAAAAATGCTACATTTATGAAAAATGAGATGACAGGAATTGATGTGACAGAGGAAGTGCTTTCCCGTTATCGTGAGGATATGACAAGAGAAGAGGGGGAGCAGGCAGGTGTTGCACTTGCAAAGGAAATGATGGGGCTAACGGAAGATTTTGCGGATGGATATTATTTTTCATTTCCATTTAATCGAGTGAGTATGTTAGAGAAAATACTACATTAGGGATTAAGTATATTTGGTTTTCATCCACTTTCAAAATGAACCGCTCTGTGATATGATGAAGCTGATAAAAATGAGTGGAAAATCAAACTGGTGAGAAGAGAATTATTGGATGAAAACCAGTTCTTTCAATAATAAGCTTAGAGGAAAATGGTATGTCACCGAGATTGTATTTAGCGGATACAACTGAATTACTAAATCGTTCTATGAAAGTTAGAGAGCAGGTATTTACTATAGAAAAGCAGATTCCGAAATCCGTTGAGGTGGATGAATTAGATTGCCTTCAATCTGAGAGCGATCATTTTGTTGTGGAAATGGATAAGAAAGATGTGTGTGCTTTGCGATGTAAAAAAAGGGGCGATGGCACAGTACAGATTCAACGGTTTTGTGTTTTGAAGGAATATCGCAAGGCAGGGCTTGGTAGATGGACACTAGAACAGATTGAGAAATATTATTGGGAGAAGGATATACAAGCTCTGGTGCTGGATTCTAAGTTTGCAGTCAGTGGTTTCTATGAGCGATGTGGCTATGTAGTGGTATCAGAACCGTTTATGGAAGCAGGCGTGGAACACGTCGCCATGGAGAAGAGGAGGACGTTTGGATGAACAGCAAGAAATGGTATCGTCGTCGTAAGCGATTGTTTGAGATATTAGAGGTTGGTAATGACTTAGACCATGTTAGCCGTGCCTATGATTTTTTTAATGCATTTACAATTGTATTAAACCTGGTTGTCAGTATCATGTACACCTATGAGAATCTGCGTATGGAATATGGAACAGTCTTACTTTGGATTGAGCGAATTACTGTGGGATGCTTTGCGGCAGATTACATTATGCGAGTCTTTACTGCGAGATTTTTGTATGTGGATGAGGATGATATGACAGATTGGAAAGCAGCGCGCAAGTATATGTTTTCCGTTATGGGTATTGTTGATATCCTTTCATGGTTGCCATATTTTTTACCAATATTCTTTCCTTCAGGAACCGTTGCCTTCCGAATGATTCGAATTGTGCGTATTTTCAGATTGTTCCGTGTAGATGCGTATTACGATTCCCTTCACGTCATTACACAGGTTATCTATGGAAAGCGTCAGCAGTTGGTTTCGTCTGTTGTGCTGATTTTGATTTTAATGATAGGTTCCAGTCTTTGTATGTATAGCTTGGAGCATGAGGCACAACCGGAGGTTTTTTCCAATGCATTTTCGGGAATCTGGTGGGCAGCCTCTACTCTGCTTACTATCGGATATGGTGACATTTATCCCGTTACAATACTTGGTAAGATATTGGGTATTATCATTTCCTTTTTAGGTGTGGGTATGGTTGCGATTCCTACTGGTATTATATCTGCGGGATTTGTGGATATGTATTCTACCATTAAGAGAAGAAAGGAATACGGCTATGAAGCAGATATGCATTTTATCAAGATTCACATTACAGAAGGGGATAAATGGTCCAACAAGCGTATTGCAGATTTAACTTTGCCGTCTGGTGTAATTGTAGCGATTATAAAACGCGATAATGAGATTATCATTCCTCGAGGTGATGTTGTATTGCGGGAGAATGATTTGGTGGTACTTGGAGCAATTCCTTATGAAGAGGATGAGGATGAACACATCAACTTGAAGGAGGTTGTGCTTAAGACACATAACCCATGGACCGGAGTGAAGATTAAGGATTTGAATATTTCGCGACAGTCAGTTATTGTGTTGGTGAAACGTCGTAACAAGTCTTTAATTCCCAATGGTAATATGATGTTAGAGGCGGGTGACAGAGTATTCCTTTATACGAAGTTACATTTGGCAGATGCTAGTACAATTGAGATATAGAATGAAAAAAGAGCTCGGTAAGGGTTCTTTTTTTGTGGGATTAACAATGAGCTGAGTGGATTTGTGTTTGTATAAACCTTCTTACTGAAACCGATTTCGAAACGACATAAAAATTGTACGAATATTTCTAAAAATTGTATGTAGGGAAAATTTTTAATTATGCTAAAATAAGGACATACAGTTGATTGTTTGAAGTAACACAACAGGAGTTTCGGAATAAGACTTCAAACGTTAGGTAATAATCTATATTATTATTAAGAAATGGGAGGTACAAGGTTACATGAGACAGATTGAAAATTTTAACTACAGATGGGCATTTACAAAGGAAGCAGGAGAAATTCCTACAGAGATTCCAGCAAGCTGGTACTGGGTGAACCTACCACATTCATGGAACAACATTGACGGACAGGATGGTGGTAATGATTACTATCGTGGAACCTGTTACTATGCTAAGAAATTTCAAAAATCAGATTTGCCAGAGGCAGCACAGTATTATCTTGAATTAAGAGGTGCCAATGCATCCGCAGATGTATATTTGAATGGAAAGAAATTGGCATCCCATGATGGTGGTTATTCAACCTGGAGAGTGAATCTTACAGAGGCGTTAGAGGATAGTAATCTGTTAGTGGTTTCTGTCGAGAATGGGGTAAATGACAGAGTATATCCACAGATGGCAGACTTTACATTCTATGGTGGTTTGTATCGAGACGTGAACATTATTGCGGTTCCGGAATCTCATTTTGATTTGGACTATTATGGAGGTCCTGGTATCAAAGTAACACCTACA
>CAYTOQ010000067.1:0-14777 GCA_964439445.1 uncultured Clostridium sp.
GTATGCAGGGCATTTGATATTAGCCGTGTGTATTTGATATGTGATAAAACAAGCTTGATGGAAGAAGTGGATATATATTTCAAAGAATATTAAAAGCATTGGTGCTTGCTAGTGATATCGGATGCATCTATGCTTCGGCAAGGAAATGGGATATTGGACAAAGAGTGATACATAAGGTCGAGAAGAATAAGTATTGTCTTTCGTGTGTTTGATTTGATAGAATGTTAATAATTATGTGTAATTTGCAATACAAAGGATAAAAAGGGTGGTGAAGAAATGTATCAAAGTGCAAAGCATATATGGTTTAAGCATTATGATTTTATGTTGTTCGATATAGTATGCATGGAGTTAAGCTTTGTGTTGGCTTTGTGTGTTCGATTTGGCATTGGTACATTTCGTTTGTTGGTGACGAATACAACATGGTCAGCACCATATTATAAGATTATGATAATTATCTTGTGTCTTCATCTGGCGCTGGTTACTTTTATGGAACCCTATGCAGATATACTGAAGAGAAGAAGAGTGGAAGAGTTCCGCGCAGTTCTTACTTACAATCTTTGTGTTTGGTTAGGAATAGTAGTGGTTATGTTTGCGGAACAGTCATCAGATGTGTATTCACGTATTGCGATGTTTACCTTTCCGATTATTAATTTTGTCGGAATGTTTATATACCGTCAGTTGTATAAGCAACATTTAAGAGGGGAAATTAATAAGCCGGAAAATCAAGGTTGTATGTTACTTGTTGCATCGAAAGGACGTGTAAAGGAAATTCTTCACACTATACAGGAAAGTCCGATTCGGACGTCTCGGGTAGTCGGTGTCGTGTTGACGGATACGAAGGTTGCGTTAGAGGTGGCAGCTTCATTAGAGGAACAAACAAAGAGCGTGGATTTGGGCAAGCACGAGTCTACCTTAGAGGTGAGAACTTATATCGAGGGAATACCAGTGGTTGGAACAATGGACAATCTCTATGAATATGCTAGAACCAATGTTGTAGACGAAGTGCTTTTGTATATGGACAATGAACATATAGAAGAGGTGGCAGAAGCATTTATTGATATGGGTATTACCGTACATATTAGCATACAGAATCTGATACAGATTCCAAAGGCTAGCTTTAATACAGTAGATGGAATTTCGGTAATTACGGCATATACTAATATGATGACAGCAAAGCAAATGGTTGCAAAGCGTTTGATAGATATTGCGTTTGGACTAATCGGTTCGTTGATAACCATCCTGCTTATGATTGTGATTGTGCCAGCAATCTTAATTGCAGACCCAGGCCCAATTTTCTTTCGCCAGGTGCGTGTGGGAAGGAATGGACGAACCTTTAAGATATGGAAATTTCGCAGTATGTATAAGGATGCGGAGGAACGTAAGGCAGAGCTGATGGCACAGAACAAAATGAAGGGACATATGTTTAAAATGGATGATGATCCTAGAATAATAGGGTATGGTAAAAAATTCTCCTTGGGAAAGTTTTTGAGAGAATCGTCACTAGATGAATTTCCACAGTTTTTTAATATATTGGCAGGCAGTATGAGTCTGGTAGGAACAAGACCGCCGACAGTGAAGGAATATGAGCAGTACGAGCTTCACCATAAGGGAAGACTTGCAATCAAACCGGGACTGACTGGAATGTGGCAGGTAAGTGGTAGAAGTAGCATCACAGATTTTGAAGATGTGGTACGTATGGATAAAGAGTACATTGATAATTTTTCTTTGGCGTTGGATTGGAAGATTATACTAAAAACATTTAAGGTTGTGCTTAAGAGGATTGGGTCGGTATAAGGCTACAGTGCAGCCAAATTCTCTGACAGCGCAAGATGTTTTAATGAAAACAGGAGTATAAGGATATGAAGATTTGTTTGGTTGGTTCGAGCGGTGGACATTTGATACATTTATATATGCTGAAACCGATTTGGAGTGAGCAGGAAAGGTTCTGGGTTACCTTTGACAAGGAGGATGCGAGAAGCTTGTTGGAGGGTGAAAAGGTGTATCCATGTTATTATCCTACCAATCGCAATATATGGAATTTGATTCGTAATACCTTTGTTGCCATTAAGGTGCTGCGAAAAGAAAAACCAGATTTATTGATTTCCTCTGGAGCAGCAGTTGCAGTACCGTTTTTCTATATTGCGAAGCTGATGGGGAAAAAGTTGATATACATTGAAGTGTTTGACCGAATTGACAAACCAACCTTGACAGGGAAACTGGTATATCCGATTACCGATCGATTTATTGTTCAGTGGGAAGAGATGAAGCAGGTTTACCCGAAGGCAGAAAATCTTGGAAGTATATTCTAGATGTTGATGAGCTGGTTATAGAAGCTAGGGTGGATTTGGTGAATGAAACAACTAGGATGGTTTTGTTAGACAAAGAAACTTCTATGGTTTTGTTGAATAGAGAAGAATTTGGAGAATACATATGATATTTGTGACAGTGGGAACACACGAACAGCAATTTAATCGTTTGATTCAAGAGATAGACCGGTTAAAGGGTGAGGGTCTGATAACGGAGGATGTAATCATACAGACCGGATATAGCACCTATGAACCCAAGCATTGTGCGTGGAGCAAATTAATTCCATATAGTAAAATGCAGAAGAATATTAGCGAGGCTAGAATTGTGATTACACACGGAGGCCCCGCTAGTTTTATTGAGCCCCTACAGATTGGTAAAATTCCAATTGTTGTACCAAGACAGAAGCGGTATGAGGAGCATATAAATGATCATCAGTTAGAGTTTTGTAAAGCTGTGGAAGAGCGAATGGGCAATATCATTATGGTGGAGGATGTTGCTTTGCTCGGAGACAAGATAACTTCTTATGAAGACATTACAAATGCAATGTTAAATGTTTCGGAAACCAATAACAGTAAGTTTAATGAAGAGCTAAAGAAGATTATAGATGGATTATTATAAATGTTCCACGAAAGAGGTAAGTGAAATTTTAACATGTCGCAAAAGATAATAAGCTACAATTGATATTGTGATGTATTTCAAAGATTGATAGATGATTCTTATAGAGGATAGTTAGATGTTTAAGAATAAGGTGCTAAAGGAAGTGTTAAAGGTAACGGTGTTCAATGTGGCATCGTTGGTAAATAAAGCACTTCCGAAAAATGACAAGAAAATTTTATTATACTGTAATAATTGGGGACTTCGGGATAATTCGAAGTATTTGTATGATTATATGATTCGAATGGGCGTGAATAAGGATTATACAATTATATGTGGCGTGGAGCATATGAAGTATCAGGGAGAGCCGGAGGAGAATGTAGTATATATGGGTCAGGTTCGAGCAATGTGGGAGTATATGTTTACAAAGCACGTATTCTATAGCTTTGGGCAAGTTCCAATTCGACCTACGAAGAATCAGATGGTTTTGCATATGACACACGGAAGTCCGATGAAAAAGGCAGATGTGCCTGCGAAGCATTATTATTCTAAGGTGATGGCAACATCGGACACATTTGTACCGATTGTTGCGAAGGACCAAAACTGTTTAGAAGAGGAAATTGTTGTTTGTGGTTATCCGCGAACGGATGCGATGTATGACGATACTCACAGATATGATATGGGCGATTGCAAGCATTTCATTTTGTGGACACCTACTTTTCGGAAATCGGATTATTTGGGGATGGAGGATGGGACGTCAGATGCCTTGCTTCCGATTTATGAGATGGAACAGCTAGAGGAGTTAAATGCAGTATTGAAAGCACAAAACTGTAAGTTGATGATAAAGCTACATCCTCATCAGAATTTGCAGCAGTATGAGATGACTGAGATGAGCAATCTTCTTCTATATAGTCATGAGGATTTTGGGAAAAAAGGATATGATTTGTATTATCTGTTAGGACAGACGGATGCACTTATTACAGATTATTCTTCGATTGTATATGACTATTTGTTGTTAGAAAGACCGATGGCATTTACCATTGATGATATGGAAGCTTATACAAGAGGATTTGCGATGGAGAATCCAAAGGATTACATGCCTGGTCCGTTGATTGCGGAAAAGAAACAGTTTGAACAATTCATCAAAGATTTGGTGGCAGGGGAAGATACTTATGCAGCAGAGCGCGCTCGTGTGAATCAATTTGCTAACAAGTATCAGGATGGAGATAACTGTAGAAGGATATTAGAGATTTCAGGTATTAAAACAGATAGTGAGTAAAGGTATGAGAAAGATATTGATTGTTATTACAACTTCATTTGTTCCGTATGGTGGTTTGACCACGGTAATGATGAACTACTATCGTGCTATGAACAAGGAGGGCTTGCAGATTGATTTTGCCTCTACTAATGAGATTCCGAAGATTTTGCTGGAAGAGTTAGAATCCAATGGGTCTAGTTATTACTGTCTGGGGAATCGAAAAGGGAAATTGTTGAATTATCTCAAGCATTTATCTAAGTTATTGAAATGCGAAAAGTACGATGTGATTCATGTAAATGGTAACAGTGCAACGATGGCATTTGAATTGCTGGCTGCAAAATGGTTAAATGTGCCGCTTCGAATTGCACATGGACATACGACGCAAAGTGGATATCCAGCTTTGCATAAGGTGTTGCATCCCGTGTTTCAGATGTCTTATGATTGTGCGTTGGCAGTATCGAATCAGGTGGGCGAATGGTTGTATGCCGGAAACAATTATGCTGTATGGAACAACGCAATTGATGTAGCGAAATATCAATATAAGGATTCTGATACGCGAGATAGATGTAGAGAAAGCTTGCAGCTCAATGATGCATTTGTGGTAGGGCATATTGGTAAAATGAATTCTTCCAAAAATCATAGTTTTTTGTTGCAGGTCTTTGCAGAGCTTCGTAGAATAAATGAGAATGCACATTTATTGCTAGTGGGAGATGGGGAACTTCGAAGGGAGATAGAGCGACAGTGCGAGGCATTAGGTATTGTGGCTTCCGTATCTTTTATAGGAATGAAGGACGCTGTGGTGGAATATCTGCACGCGATGGACGTGTTTGCGTTTCCGTCAAGCTTTGAGGGCTTAGGTTTGGCATTGATTGAGGCTCAGGCGGCAGGGCTAACCTGTGTAGCTTCCGATGTGGTTCCGGTGGAGACTAAGGTTACAGATAATGTGACTTACTTAAGCTTGAAAAAGAGTCCAAAAGAGTGGGCAGAGGAGCTAATGAAAGGGAACAAGGATAGCAATCGCGTTGAGAAATCGTTAAAGGCCTGTAAGAGCATAGAAGAGAATGGATATAGTGTGAGTTGTCAAGCATATCGGTTGGAGAAGATATATAGAGGTATTTAAAGGATGTAAGGCTGAAAAGTAGATTGTTGTAATTGTGGAAGAGATTGGAGTTAAAGGTGGAGAAAAAAATTAGAGTGTTACAAGCAGTGGGATCGCTAGGAATTGGTGGGAATGAACTGTTTGTAATGAATTTTTTTAGACATATTAATAATGATAGATTTCAGGTTGATTTTGTCATTTATGATGATGCCAGAATGGATTTCTATGATGAAGTAATCGCATCGGGAGCTAAGGTATTTGTATGCAAATCAGAGAAAAAGAATAAGCTATTGCGTTGCATGAGTGAGGCTAAGCAAACCTATCGTTTATTGAAGAAGGAAAACTATGATGTGCTACATTGTCATAATTGCTCTTTTTTGGGTATTATGCGTGGTGTTGTGCCGGGAAAGCTGGTTTTGGGAACAAAGGTAATTGCTCATGCACATAGCGTAGGAACTCCGAAAAATACATTTGTAGATAATCTTTTGCGTAAGATTTTGAAGCTGATATTATCCCATTTTGTAGATTATGGTTTTGCCTGTTCAGATGTGGCAGGAGCAAGCAAATATACAGAGAAATTTATGAAGAGTAATCAGTATGCGATTATCAATAACGCTGTAGATGCTACAAAGTTTGTGTTTGATGTCAAGACTCGAAATCGAGTGAGGGAAGCGTTAGGTGTAGGTGGTGAAACTGTTATTGGAACCGTTGGTCGATTGTCCGCCGAAAAGAATCACCGCTTTTTGCTAAAGGTGTTTTCTGAGATTCAAAAGGTTCATTCGGAAATGAAGCTGTTGATTGTTGGTGGCGGTGAACTAGACGATGAATTGAAGAAGCTAGCATGTGAGTTGCAAATTGATTCCAATGTCATCTTTACAGGGATGGTTGACAATCCGCAAGATTACTATTCTGCAATGGATGTGTTTGTGATGACTTCCTTATACGAGGGGTTTCCATTTACTGTAATAGAAGCACAGATCAATGGATTGAAATGTGTGCTTGCGGATACGATTACGAGAGAAACGAATGTGTCAGGGGATGTGGAGTTTCTCTCATTAGATGAAAATGTGGATAGATGGGCAGAAAGAATTTTGGAACAAGCACAATCGAGAAGTGATGCATGGAAAACGGAAATCGCGATTAGACAATACGATGTGAATTTGGAAGTTGCTAAGCTTGCGGATAAATATAGTCAGTGCTAATGTTTTTTCAGACTTAAAAAAGACAGAAGAGGTATTTTGATGGAAAAATTTTTGACAATAATTATTCCAATATATAATGAAGAAAAATATTTAAGAAGATGCATGGATAGCATTGTCGTACAAATAGATGATTCCATAGAATTAATATGTGTTAATGACGGTTCTTTGGATCGTAGTTTGTCAATATGTGAGGAATATGCACAACAATATCCTATTAAGATTATTAGTCAAAAGAATGCAGGAGTATCCATAGCTCGAAATGTTGGTCTTCAGGTTGCTACAGGACGGTGGATTACTTTTGTTGATGCAGATGATTTTGTTGATGCGAATTTTATTGAAGTTCTTAGAGAATCAGCTCAAGAGGAGTTGGATTTGGTGATTTATGATTTTGATAAAACAGAAGCAACGCTTTTTAGTGAGTGTAATTTTTACGATGATAGTAAGAAAGTAGAACTGACGAGAAAGGCTATTTTGATGGAACAGCTAGTAGAAGGAAAAAATACCAGTCTCCGATCTCCTTGTGCGAAGATTTATAATAAAAAAACCTTGGTGGATAATCATATTATGTTTGATGCAGGTATAGGAGTGGGAGAAGATATGTTATTTAACATAAGGGTATATAATTGTAAAGGAGGGATTAAGTATATTACAACCCCTATATATACAGTGATTCCGCGGATGGGTTCTGCTACTAAAAGATTTTTTCCCAATATGGTAGAGATGAATATAGAATTGTTAAGACTGTTGAAAAATTTGTTGTATAAATACAACCTGTTTGAGCTTTTAGAAAAGGATTATTACAAATTGGCGCAATCGGGTCTTGTTAGATGCTTGCGATTTCAATTGTGCTGCATAGATAATGAAAAAAGTTATAAGATACGTAGAAAAGAATTTATTGAACTGCTTACAAAAGAAGTGTATGTTGAGGCATTAAAACGAAATAATGTTGGTTGGAAAAAGAGTTTTCTTTGGATGTTGATTCGCAAAAAATATTTCTTTTTTATTGATATATTGTTTAAAGTAGAGTGGTTAATTAAACTTAGAAGAGTTTAGTAGTTTCTTAATATCAAGAAAGGTTTGTCACATTATGATGATAGATAATAAAGAAACAATGAAGAAATATAAAAAAAATAAAGTTTATCTTGGCGGCTATTTTGTGGGGAATCTCGGTGATGATTTGTTTTTGAAAGTGATAGCAGATCGCTATAAGTGGATCGATTTTGATTGTTATGCTCATAAGGAATATACTGTGTTTGATGAATATGGCGAGTTAGGCAATGTTAATTTTAAACAATATAATATTACAAAGAAACTATATAATGCTTTAAAAAAGCTTATGACGGGGTTGAAGATATTGCCTAATTATACATGGTTGCAGGCGCTAGCATATGATGTGATAGTGGTGGCTTCTGGAAGTATTTATACGGAGAGGCAGGACCAGAAAAAATATAATCCGATGCAGGAGTATGGTTTGTTGATTAAAAAGAAGTTTGCTCCAAAAAGATTTTTAGTAGGAAATAATTTCGGACCTTACATTACAGAGGAGTATTATAATAATCACATTCCATATTTTAATTCGTGTACAGATGTATGTTTTCGTGACAGATATTCGTATAATTTGTTTAAAGAAAAGTGTGGAGTCGTTCGATATGCTCCGGATGTTATATTTAATTTAGAAATAGATAACGTTACATATCAAAAAATATATCAAGAAAGTTATGTTGTGATTTCAATTATTGATTTGGAACCGCGTAACGATTTGGGACAATATAAAACAGATTATTATAATGCACTTAAAAAAATGATTTCCTATCTTACAAAAAGGAAGAAAAAAATAGTACTGATGTCTTTTTGTGAAATCGAGGGAGATAGGAAAGCAATTCATGAATTCTGCGATGAGGTTTCTGAAGATGTTAGAAAAGATATATATATATATTCTTATCATTACAACCTAGCAGAGGCCTTAAGCGTAATATATTATTCGGAAGCAGTTATTGCAACTCGGTTTCATGCAATGATATTAGGTTGGTTGTATAAGAAAAGAACGTATCCTATTGTTTATTCTGATAAGATGAAAAATGTAATAGATGACGTTGCATTTGAGGGAAATATATTAGATATAAAAAATATAGAAAAATTTGACGAGAAAGTATTTTTTTCCTCTATAAATATTTTGGAAAATATAGATGAAATTGTTAAACACAGTGAATGTCAATTTCAGATGTTAGATGAACAATTTGATCAAAGTAAGAATATTTGAGTATTTATATGAAAAATAGAATAAAGACGTTAGTGTTGGACTGACCAACAAGGTGGTGGAAAAATTGAAAAATATATTAATGGCAACAGCAAATGTAAATCTTGGAGCAGGAGCTTCGTGGTCATTTATTGGACTTGTGAAATATGTTAAAGAGGCAGGGTTGAATCCGATTGTTATTGTTCGTCAAAAAGGTGGTATATATGAAGAAATCAATAAGCTGGGTGTGAAAGTATATGTTATACCACAAATGATGAATCGATGGATGAGACACGTTAATGCCGAGGTGAAATGGCGTCCGGAATTTGTAAAGTGTGACCTTATTAATTTGATATCTATGTATAGGGTTAAAGGTATTATTAAGAAAGAAAATATCCAGCTTGTGCATATGAATTCGCTGACAGAGTATTTATGTGGGAAGGTTGCAACTTTGAAAGGTATACCGATTATATGGCATATACGTGAGTTTATGGAGGAGGATTTATGTCTTACATTTGTCGATAATGCAAAGGCGTTATCGTTAATAAATAAAGCAGACACAATTATAGCTATTTCGGATGCTGTTAGGAACAAATATGAAAATCTATTGGAGAGGAAAATAGAGCTAGTATATAATGGCATTCCAATTGAGCAGTATTATTGGGAGCATACAATATTAGAAGACAAGATAGTTAAAATTGCAATTAGTGGAAGAATTACCGAGTCTAAGGGTCATTTTGATTTGGTGAAAGCAATTCATATATTAATACAACAAGGCTATAAGAATATAGAGTGTAATATTTTTGGAGAAGTGCATGAGAAATTATATTATGAAATGATTTTAAAATACATTGAAAAAAATAATCTGCAGAAGTACATTTTTTTTAGGGGATATTATAAGGATGTAAGCAAAGAGCTACGAAAAATGGATATTCAATGTGTGTGTTCACATAAAGAAGCTTTTGGTCGTGTTACAATTGAGGGGATGCTTGCAGGGCTGTTACTTGTTGGAGCAAACACTGGTGGAACTGTTGAACTGATTCATGAAAAAAAGACGGGTTTATTATATGAGTGTAGAAATCCAGAGTGTTTGGCAGATGTTTTGAGATATGCGATAGATAATAGAGATGAAATGAAAGAAATTGCTAAGCAGGCACAGATATTTGCGAAGGATAAATTTAGTGATGAAAAAAATGCTAATGAAATAATAAAGCTGTTTAAACAAAGTTTGAATAGCGGGAGGAATGTGAATGAACCGTAAAAGAAATGCTAAGAGAAATCTAATATGGCTTTTTTTGAATAAATTTATTTCTATTCTTTTACCTTTTCTAACACGAACTGTTTTTATATGGACACTTGGTACAACGTATTTGGGATTAGGGAGTCTTTTTTCGTCCGTTTTAAGTATGCTGAGTTTAGCGGAATTGGGATTTAGCAGTGCAATTACTTTTTCGATGTATAAGCCGATTGCCGAAGAAAATTATGAGCAAGTATGTAAATATCTTAATTTCTATAAAAAATGTTATAGAGTGATTGGTTCTGTTGTATTAGTGATAGGTCTTTTATTAGTTCCTTTTTTGGATGAATTGATTTCTGGTGAGGTACCAACAGATATTAATATATATTTACTTTATCTTGTTTATTTGTGTAATTCTGTGTTGGGATACTTCTTGTTCGCGTATAAGAAATCTTTGTTGGTGGCATATCAACGAAATGATATAAATACAAAAATAACTACATTTGTGATGATTATCCAAAATGTTTTACAGATTGTACTATTATTTTTCACACGCAATTTTTATTGTTACGTGTTGGTTTTACCCGTAATCACTGCAAGTGGAAATATTATTACAAATTGCATTACTAAGAAAATGTATCCGAAAATATATCCGGCCGGTAGGATTGGTTCGGAAGATATGCAAGCTGTTGTAAAAAAGGTAAAAGGACTTATCTTTCAGAAAATTGGGATTGTGGTTAATAATTCTGTAGATAATGTGGTAATATCAGCATTTTTGGGCTTAGAGATGATTGGAATTTATGGGAATTATTATTACATTTTTTTGGCGATTTCTGGTATCTGTGCGGCTATGATTGATACACTTGTTCCTACTATTGGAAATAGTGTGGCTGTTGAATCGAAAGAAAAAAACTACAAAGATTTTTACAAATGCAATTTTCTTTATATGTGGGGAATCATTTGGTGCAGCGTTTGCTTGTTGTGTTTGTATCAACCATTTATGAAACTGTGGGTAGGAGAGAGCTTAATGCTCCCGAGTGAAACGATTGTATTATTTGCGATATACTTTTTTACATTTAGAATGAATAATATATCTGGTATGTATAAACAAGCAGCAGGCATTTGGTGGGAAGGAAAATTTGTTCCGCTTATTGCGGCGTGTGTGAATCTGCTTACAAACATTATTTTGGTTCAGATTATTGGGTTAAATGGAATTATTCTCTCTACAATATTAAGTATGACATTAGTCTATTTTCCTTATGGTTCTTATGTATTGTTTAAAAATTATTTTACATACAAGGGTGCTTGGAGAAAGTACATGTTAAAACAGTTGCTTTATTTTGGTGAATTTATTATTGTGGCGGTAATCACATATAACGTGTGTTTGCTGATGGTATGGGATTCTGTGTTGGATATCATTTATAGAGCTGTCGTTTGTTTGATTGTACCGAATGTTGTTTTTGTGATATTAAATATGAAAGATACTCTATTGAAAGAATGCATTGGGATTGTTAAGAAGTTAATCGTTAATCAAAATGTTGTGGATTAAAACTATTTTAGATTAATTGGTTACGAAAGTGAGAAGAAAAATGGATAAAAAAGATATGTTCTATTCATGGTATGACAAAGGATGGATTGACTATAGTGCTTTGAATAATTTGTGCTTGAAAAATGATATTGTAAATCAAAGAGAAAGCAAAGAAGATGTTTTTGGCGAGGAACTAGAAGAGTTATTTATATCTGTTGTGGTTACGACGCATAATAGAAAAGAAAAAGTATTAAGATGTATTAATAGTATGGATGAGCAGATATATAACAATTATGAAATAATAATAATTGATGATGCGTCAAGTGATGGGACGGAGGAATATCTGAATCATAATTTCCAAGGCAAAAAAAGGTATTATAGAAATGAAACAAATTTGGGAGCTGGCGCAAGTAGAAAGAGAGGATTTCTATGTGCTGACGGAGATGTTGTTATTTTTTGTGATGACGATGATTATTATATAGATACATATTATTTTAAAAAGTTAAATGCGCAATATCAACGAAATGAAAATATTATTATGACTTGTTCCAATTCCGTTGCACATAAGCTTCTTGATGATGAATATAATGTGAGAATGTTAAATTTTGCAGAAACGATATCATCTAGAGACTATTTAAATAGTTTTAATGTGGATTATGCAAAGCCGGATTCGTCGTTTACTATGTCACTTAAGATGAGTGCATTGAAGAATGTCGGCTATGAAGAGTTAAAATTGTTTAATGATACATCATTATATTTGTTTGCATTATTAAGTAAGGGTGAAATTGGAGTAATTAAAGATTGTATTGGGATATATGAAATACACGAAAATAATATGTCTAACAGTGTCATTAATGCAGATTTTATTATTGAAAATCTTGATTCTAAGTATGATGTTTTTGTTCGCGCAAATAGAAATCATTTGTTGGACAAACCGTTAAAATGGTTGTATCAGCAAACCGGTATAACGATTCGATATTATTTTAGCGGAAAGTATAATGGGATACAAAGTGATATGAAGATGTTCAGATGGGTTGTAAAAAACCAAAAGGGACATTACAAGTTTATTCAAATATTAAAAATTTGTAAGTATATAGGAATGAGGTTAATGAAGAAGTAGTGTTTGTGTGCTTTCATTTCCTCATTGTTATTATCAAAACAATCTGATAAAATAACAATGTTGTAAGAAAGAATTTATTAACTGTGGTTTAGATAAAAGAGGTGAAAAACATGAAAGATATCGCACTTGTGATTATGGCAGCGGGTATTGGGTCCCGTTATGGTGCAGGAATTAAGCAATTGCAGAAGGTTGGACCAAAAGGTGAGATTATTATTGACTATTCCATCCATGATGCGTTAGAAGCAGGATTTAACCGGGTGATTTTTATTATTCGTAAAGATATAGAGGAAGAGTTTAAGGGAGTCATTGGCTCAAGAATTGAGAAAATCTGTCCGGTGGAATATGTGTTCCAAGATAAGAATGATTTGCCGGACGGTTTTACCTGTCCGGAAGACAGAACGAAGCCTTGGGGAACTGGTCAGGCAGTGCTTGCGTGTAGACATATTTTGGATGTGCCGTTTGTTGTAATTAATGCAGATGATTATTATGGCAAGGAAGCATTTGTAAAAATATATAAGTTTTTAGAGGAACACGAGAATACGACAGATCAGTATTGTATGGCAGGGTTTAAGCTTGCGAATACCTTGAGTGAGAATGGTACGGTTACCCGTGGTGTGTGTAAGATGGATGATGACAATAATTTGATTACCATTCACGAGACCCATGAAATTGAGAAAATCAAGGATGGTGGTTGTGATAATCAAGAAGACCTATATCGTAACAAAGAAGGTCTAGAGCTTTCAGATGACACACTGGTTTCTATGAATATGTGGGGTGTCACACCGGAGTATATTGGTATTTTAGAGGACAAGTTTGAGGATTTCTTGCAGAATATGGATTCAGAGGACTTGAAAGCAGAATTCTTATTGCCGATTATTATGGATGATTTGTTGCAATCAGGGCAGTCAACGATTAAAGTGTTAGAGACCTCAGACCGCTGGTTTGGTGTGACTTACCAAGAGGATAAAGATAGCGTGGTGGAAGCATTTAAGCAGTTGGTTGCAGATGGGGTGTATGGTGACAATATCTGGGAGCAATAAAGGATGTGCAATTACGGTATAGGTACATTTAGAGTAATAGAGTATAATGGATAAAGTCGAGTGGGTGTTATGCCTGCTCGATTATTATGTATAATGAATGAGTTGTGAAAGAAGACAATGGCATATGACACAACACATAGCAATGATATGAAAAAAACCAGGAGGAAGGACGATGATATTATTAACAGGAGGAGCAGGCTACATTGGTTCTCACACGGCAGTGGAGTTGATTGAAGCAGGCTACGAGGTTTTAATTGCGGATAATTTTTATAATAGCAGACCTGAGGTAATAGATGCGATTGAAAAGATTACAGGGGTGAGGCCTGCGTTAGAGGAGATTGATGTATGCGATGTGGATAAGGTAGATGCAATGTTCGCAAAGTACGATATTGAGGCAGTACTTCATTTTGCCAGCTATAAGGCGGTTGGTGAGTCGGTGGAGAAACCACTTATGTATTATCGCAATGATTTAGACACTTTGATGACAGTGATGGAAGCGATGAAAAAGCACGGGGTCCACAATCTGATTTTCAGTTCTTCTGCAACGGTATATGGAGTTCCCAAAACGGTACCTTTGGTGGAGGGAATGCCAACGGGCTGTACCAATCCTTATGGTTGGACAAAGTACATGGCAGAGCAGATAATTCAGGACGTGTGTCATGCGGAAAAGGAGATGTCCGCAGTGATTCTTCGTTATTTTAATCCGATTGGAGCACACAAATCCGCTTTGATTGGAGAGCGTCCGAATGGTGTGCCAAACAATCTTATGCCTTATATTACCCAGGTAGCATTTGGTATCCGTCCACATCTTAACGTATTTGGTGATGACTATGATACACCAGACGGAACCGGTGTCAGAGATTATATTCATGTGGTGGATATCGCAAAGGGACATATTGCAGCGGTGAAATATGCTATGAGCCATAAAGGTGCTGAGGTGATTAACCTGGGTACTGGAAAAGGATATAGCGTGCTAGAGATGGTAAAGTCTTTTGAAAGAGTAAATGGTGTTCCGGTGCCGTATGAGATTGCGCCACGCCGTGCCGGAGATGTTGCACAGTGTTATGCGGATCCGACAAAGGCAGAAAAGCTTCTTGGCTGGAAGGCACAGGAAGATTTGGATGCGATGTGTAAGGATGCATGGGAATGGGAAAAG
>CAYTOQ010000068.1:0-3066 GCA_964439445.1 uncultured Clostridium sp.
AGCTCAGGTTAATTTTCGAAAAAAAGCAGGAACAAATTATAAGAGCTATGGAATGCTTAGCAAAGGACAGTCGGTTACCATACTTGGCTGGTGTACCAATAAGGGTGTGAAGTGGTACAAATGTAAGGCAACGGTAAAGGGAACGACAAAGACAGGATATGTAAGTTCTGCGTATATCAAACAGCAATCTAAGCCGAAGGGTTTTGTGAATGACAAGGTAACCACTAACCTGAATGTGCGGAAGAGCGCAAAGACTTCTGCAAAATCAGTGGTTAAAATTGCAAAGGGAACCGAAGTTACTATTACAGGAATTACGAAGGTTTCTAAAAGTTATTGGTACAAAATCAAGGTGAAACAAAATAAAAAGACCAAGACAGGTTATGTTTCAAGTACATATATTACAGTAAATTCGACGGATGCAGATGCATCATCCACGCCAACTGAGGAAGCGGAAACCAATATCGAGGCTTATGTGAATAGTAAAGTAACCTCTACGTTAAATGTACGTAAAGAAGCCTCTACGAAAAGTGCAATCTTAACCAGCATTCCAAGTGGAACAGTAGTAACAATTCTTGGCACTACGGGAGATTGGTATAAGATAAAAGTTACTTATGGTGGAAAGACTGTTACTGGTTATGTTGCAAAGGAATATATCACGGTTAAGGGAGCAGAGGATTCAGAGGAAACGCCAGTTACAGATCAATCCTTTGAAGTATTATTAGCCAACTTCCCGGAAAGTTATAAAGCAAGTCTTCGTGCATTGCATACGGAGTATCCGAATTGGAAATTCGTGGCAGTAAATACCAATTTAGATTGGGCTACTGTAATTGCGAATGAAAGTGTTGTTGGGCGAAATGTTATTCAAAGTAACTATCCAAAGGGAACTAGCACATTGGCTCCATTCTCATATCTATCTACAGAATCTGGAGCATATGATTGGGCAACAGATACTTATGTAGTTAAAGATGGTTCAAATTGGTATAGTGCTAATTCGGCAGTGATTTCATATTATATGGATCCGCGTAATTTCTTAAACAGCACTGATATTTTCCAGTTTGAGGCATTGGCGTACGATACATCGCATACGGATACGGTAGTGCAGAGTATTTTAAATAATACATTTATGAGTGGAAATTATAGTGTATATGATTCTGTGGCACAGACAACGGTGTCCGGTTCGTATAAGCAGGCATTTATGGATGCAGGAAAGACCGCACTTGCCAATCCTTACTTCCTTGCGACTCGCGTAAGGCAGGAGGTTGGAGTAAATGGTTCCAATGCAACGAGCGGTACCTATCCGGGGTACGAGGGAATCTATAACTTCTATAATATAGGTGCATTTGATGGCACCAATGCAGTGGCAAAGGGTCTACAATGGGCCAAAGGTGGAGCAAGTGGTTCTACCACATACGGTAGACCGTGGACCAATCCGTACAAATCAATTGTCGGTGGTGCACAATATATAGCAAGCAATTATATTAATCAAGGTCAGAACACGTTATATTTCCAGAAATTTAACGTAGTACCAACGAATGCAGCGAATCTATATTTGCATCAGTATATGACTAATGTACAGGCACCTCGCTCGGAAGGACAGACAACAAGAGCAGCATATAATTCGATGGGAATTTTAGCAAATACAATGGTGTTTTATATTCCGGTTTATAATAATATGCCGGCAACGGCTTGTCAGCTTCCGGCAACAACCGGTAATCCGAACCCATATTTGTCTAGTATTAAGTTGTATAATGGAGCGGCAGAGATTGCAGGTTTAACGCCTACCTTCCAGTATAATCAGTTTACATATTCGATTGTTGTTCCGGCGGCGGTTGCTTCGGTAACGGTAAGTGGAACAGCGATTAGTAAATATACAACAGTAACTGGAAATGGTGTAGTGAATTTGCTGCCACCGGGACAGACTACACCGGTTCAGGTCATTGGTACGGCACAAAATGGTGCTGCGCAAGTGTATACAATTAATATTACACGTAACACACAGTAAATGATAGAAAGGAAAGCAGAATATGAAGAAAAAAATAGCGATTATTATAGCCTTAGTATTGGTGCTTGGTCTTTCTGTTGTGGGCATAACCTCAGGGGATGAGGCTTTTGCAAAAAATGCAGAAATGCAAATAATTGTGCCGGATAATATTAAAAAGGAAAATGAGTTTAAAGTAACGATTGAATTGGAAAGTGATGTGCAATTATATTCCGTTGATGCGTATTTATCTTATAACTCAGAAATTTTGGAGTTTGTGCCAGATAGTCAATGTGTAACGGGAGCGGAAGGTGTCTTAGAATTGAAAGATACCTATGCAGAGGAAACAAAGAAAGCTACTTACGAGATAACATTTAAAGCGTTAGAAGTAGGGCAAGCTGAGATTGCATTGACGGATGTCTATTTGGTTGATTATGCAGACTTGGATTATATCACCGTAACACCATCAGCGAAACAGTTTGAAATTGGAATTAACAAAAAGGTTGCAGAAGATGCCAGGTTATCAGATTTGATTGTGGCACCGGGTGTCTTTACTGAAAGCTTTGATCCGGATAAGCTTGAATACGAAATGTATGTGGGTCTGGAGATTGAACAGGTTGGTGTCAGTGCGATTCCGATGAATGAAGATAGTGTCGTTGGTTTGGATATGCCTGAGAAATTGCAGGTTGGAAAGAATACTATAACGATTACGGTTACGGCGTTATCCGGCAGTGTGAACGAATATACAGTGACGGTGTTCAGAGAAGAACTTGTGAAGTCACCGGATGAAAACTCCGTTGATGATATAGATACTACAGAGAAAGTAACTAAGAGTACACAAGATGAAATGAGTGCAACAGAATCTACGGTAGAGGAAAGTTCTGAAGTTACAACAGAAGAAAGTACTGAAATCACATCAGATGAGAACGAAGAGGCTACAACAGAGGAAATAATTAAGGTTACCAATGATGACTCGGCAGAATTCAATGTTGAGAGAAGTACGCAAGAGAACGTAGTCGAAAAAGCTAACGAGTAACACTGTATGGTGCGAGATACAAAAGAATTATTGATATACAAAAGAAAATAAA